>JAKASH010000184.1 GCA_021828225.1 Acidobacteriota bacterium
AAGATCCGCATCAGGGCGTCACGTTATTACTTTCCGGGAATCTCCACTACTGCCGTTCCAACGCCGACGTTTCCGGCCATGTCGTACGCGCGCAAAGTGATAATGTGTTCTCCTGGCACAAGCTTATCAGCTTTGACCGTAAAGGTCTCATTCCGCTTGTCAATAATGCCCTCGTCAGACTCGATTTCCTGCCAGCCTCTGCTGTCCACTGAGATCTCAGCGCGGTTGAGGGGCGACGTCGTATCCTCGACGCGGAAGTGAACGACGGCACTGTCACCTTTCACGGCGCTACGTACCACACCAACCGTTGGAGGTGTATTGTCAATCCAAAACGGAGTACTGATCATCCGATCTTTCCGGGCTGTTGCCGGAGGATTCGACGGTGCGTCGGACGCTACAAGCAGCGCCACATATTGGCCATCTGCCAGGCTGGAAGGATCAATCGTGTAACTGGTCGATTTGATCTTGCCCTTGAGCAGGTGCCAATTCTTTTCATTGGTGGACTTGACGTAAAGGGAATACTCGAGCGTATCACCGTTCGGATCCGATGCCTTCCAGGAAAGAGTGACTGGATTTTTCGTTCCGGTTGGCGCTGCCTGGCCAGGATCCAGATAGGTAATCTGCGGCGTCGATGTCACACTGACGCTGACCCCCGGCGCGGTCGGCTCCACTGAACTGCCGCTTGGACTCGTTATCTCGCCGGCATTGCTGACGCTGAAAGACTGAATCTCCGGTGGAAGATTCTGGTTGAGGTAGAAAACGGAAACTTCGTCCAAATTGGGGCGGGCGGACTCGGATCCCCGAAAGACGGCTTTCCACTGGATGTAGCGTGCAGAAGGGCTTTTAATCTGGCTTCCATTCGGATCCTGGTAGGGGCCTGCCCAGTCGCTCCAGGTCTGATCAGGCCGCTTGAAATTGCCGCTCCGGGTGTAGAATTCGATTGAAGACCCGGCAGGGATATTGTCCCTCCAACTGATGACTCCCCAACGCGAAATGAACTTTGTATCATATACGTGCGATTCGTAAGTCCCTTCACGTTCGGCCACCGTGCCCATGCGGAAAAGCTTGGCGACGTTGCTTGTGGCGATGTACAGGTTGCCTCCCTCAAGCAGAAGCCGCGTGGCGACCGATTCATGAGTTTCAGTCAGAAGAGTGAGGTTTTCACCAAAATGAGTCGGGTCCAGCTCAAAAATCTGACCGTTCGAATCGGTTGAAAAGAGAACCTTTTCCCCCATCATGGCCAGACCGTAGGCGCTTTCGGTGTTGGAATTCCATAAGGTCTCAGCAGTGGAATCCGGAGAAATCCTGACGATCTCCCCCCGGCTCTGCGGCACCATCAGGCCGGTAAGCCCCCTCAGGCCTGTTCCGGGACGGATGAAGCTGGGTGCAACTTCTTGTTTCTTTTCGGTTGGCGGACCGGGTTTTTGGGGCTTCTTGGGATTCTGGGCAGGCGATTTATCAGCTTCCGGCGAGGCCTCCCGGGTATCAGCCGTCACCGTCATAACTTGTGTTGGCAGGGTTATTGTCGGCGTCTGGGGCGTGATCATCATCGGAAGCCCAGTTTGTCCCGGCGCCCCCAGGGCGGCAGCATAGACGTCCCCTCGCGGACCTACAACCAGGTCGTGAATTTCCGGAAGATTCGCCTGATAAATAACGAAGCCCTTGCCCTCAGGATTAATTCGGTAGATCAACCCGTCCGGCACGCTTCCGGCAAGCAGGTTGCCCTGATGGTCAAACGCCAGGCACATAATGTGGGTTTGGTTGCTGTCAAAGAAGACTTTGCCCTGCCCGGCCCGATTGACCCGGAAAATCTCTCCCTTATCGCCGGTGGCGACATAGAGCCTGCCTTGAGGATCGAAAAGCAGCGCCCAAATGTACTTGGTGTTGGGATTGTAAAAAACAGTGGACTTGCCCTGCGGCGTAACGCGGTAGATCTTGCCGTCCGGCGAACTACCCACGTAAAGGTCTCCATCGGGGCCCACCGCCAAAGCGAAGATGTCAGGTTCCTGCGCCTTGAAGAAGAGTGACGCCTTGCCGTCGGGCGCGACGCGGAAGACTTTGCCCTGATGTCCGGTCCCGATATAAAGATTGTGCTGGCGGTCTGTGGCAAGGGATAACGCTAGCGCCTCTTCGGGACTGAAGAACACCTTGGCCTGAGGAGCCAGTCCCAGCTGTCCATCCATGCTGATGGAGATCCCCGTCAGGCGGCCTTCAAGAAATTCCTTGAAGTCGCTGACTTGCCATACGGAGGTTTCAACGCCCGTAAGAGCAACCGGGGTCGCAAAAGAAATAGCCAGGAGAAGCAAAAACAACTTCGCGACAAGTTTCATGAACACACTCTTGAAATGGATTCTAAGATTCACTCTTTTCGTGATGGGTAGAGTGTCCCGTCAGTTCCCCAGGTTTTCCACTTTCAAGTACAGGGTCTTTTCGCCTTGGATCGTATACTGTACCGGCTTGGTCTGGTAATCTCCGATGACCGAAGCATTGCCGTAAATCACGCTACTGGAAACGGCTGGGTCCGATAAAAACGTTTGTACCAGCGAGGGCGGTGGCGAAGGATAGTCTTCCCCCTGCAACGTCAGTGAGCGCTGCGGAGCCATCAGTAGCGCATAAAGCCGGTTGTTTGTACGCATGCGATTCAATGCTCGCACCAGCTGCTGAAGATCGCGTGGAGTTGTACTCAATGGTGTCAGGCGGTTCTGAATCGCATTCAAGCTGACTCCGCTTCCGACGACCAGCGAAAGTGTCTTATCGCTGACGCTTTCCGGGATATCGACGGGAATTTTTTCAATTATCGTACCACCCGAGGGTGTCCGCAGCAACCCCATCACTTCAATATGATCGCCTGGCCTGACCTGGGACTTGGTGCTCCACACCTGCTCCAATGTCGCCACGCGCCTTTCATCCGCTGAGACGATTGAAAGGTCGATCCCCTGGATGCGCAAATTGGGGAAGCCAGCGCTCAGAAGATAACTGAGCGGAGCGGAAACCGAGGCCCCAGCAACTGCCGCAGTACTGATATCACCGGACACCACATCCTCGATCTTAACCGCCTCGCCGTCCGAAAGGTGGATGTTTCCCCGCAAGTCCAGGGTAGAAGGACCCAGGCTCCTTTCGGTTCCGTTCAGGGTGGAAACAATTCCGAGGTTCAAAAGAAGCGGCGAAAGGAACGACTGCTGGACAATGTCGAAGTTGTAGTCTGCCTTGGTGTTCAGCGTCGAATCCAGATGGATGTGGACCGGAATCATCGGCGCCTTTTCTCCAACCACCCCATAGACGGCTCCGAAACGGTCCTGGCGAATGGTTCCCACTTCCGGCCCAGGCACATCAATCTTGAAAGAACTGGCAACGCTGGGAACCGTTGCCAAGACGCGCGATTCGGCAAAAGGGATCTTCGTCGGCCCCACCATCAGGAACCTGTGTCCACACGCATAAAGGTCATTGCCCTTTCGGTAGGTAACGGTGCAGTCCACGTTCAAATTGAGGTCGCCTTTCACCAGAAAGAGGCTGACCATTGTTCCAGGCTCGGGCCCTTCAGGATTTGCCGGCATGGCCTCGCTGCTGGAAAGCGCCGCCCCTTGCATCGGTTCCAACCCCATCCGCCGGAACAAGGGGCTGTAGGTATCCATTTCCTCGGTTGAGAATCCTCCAAAGCGAAGGGGAAGCAAAAGATCGGAAAGCTGCCCACCGTCGCTGCCCCCGGGCAGAAGCTTCATCAACTTTTGAACGCTGAATTCGCCGGCTGACTCTTCGGGAATCAACCGCGCTGAGCTGTTGGGGTGCGCCAGGGTCCCGGCAACCTTGAAAGGCAAACTCATGGACGCCTCTTTCGCTTGCACGGTATGGCGGATTTTCGCGGGTTCGGGAACAACCGCCAGCATATCTTTGATCGGCGTGATGCCCGCTATCGCTTCCTTAGAAAAAGGAAATGCAAGAGCCACCGCGCCAACCAGCTTGCCGTCCACGTACACCGGGCTTCCGCTCATCCCGGCAACCACACCGGTTTGGGCCAATGGCCCGCCCGACAAGCGCGCCAGGATAACATCTTGCTTCGGAGCCAGAAAGTTCTTAAGCACTCCCAGGAACTCGACCTGAAATTCCTGTATCTTATTCCCCTGAAAGATCGTTCGTCCGACGCCTTTAAGTCCCGGCCGGATGTCTCTGAGAGGGAAGAACTGAGTCTGGCTTTGGGCTCGGAGAGCGGAAACCGCCATGAACGCAAACGCCACAGCGGCGATGCCCTTACGGAATCGCATATTGAAGGATTACCTTAAACACACCATTGTTCAGTCTACGGGACAAAGAATTGGTCCGTCAAGCAAACTCCGGAAGGCATCCCGTCTTTGGATTATAACCTTAACAGAAGCCTGCCAACCTCCTCCTCCCCTTTCAGCACTTTAGACTATCCCGCTGGTAAGAGTCTGATATTTGAAAATCAGTTGCATCAGACCCTTACCCCCAATCCGGCTCAGGAAAGTCGAACACGGTATTTCTGCCGGCGATTTTGGCAACCCGAAAAACGGGTTGCCACGGCGGCATGCAAAATTCAAGGGTCACAAGAATCGGAATTCCAGGGAAGCCAGGAACGGTAGTACTCTTCCAGCCGCCTGCTGAAATGGCTTGCGGACTCCTCTGGCGCAGCTCTCATCAGGTCACCAACCCAGATCTGCGCTTTCCCGCGAACCGGACGGTCCTGCGTGCGAGGCCAGACCTCAAACAGACCTTTGATCAGTAGCGGAACAACAGGTAAACGAAGTCGCTCTACCATAACCCCTACGCCTGGCCGGAACGGCTGCAACTGGCCATCCAGGGTGCGTTCGCCCTCGGGGAAAAGTAGCGTCGAATACCCTCGATCAGCCAGGTGACCCGCATGCCGCAGTGCTTCCTGCGCGCGGCTGGGGTCGTCCGAGATCAGATAGGCATTAAACGCCAGGCGAGCCCAGAACAGAGCGGCTTTCGAGTGGCCTCGTAGAGCTCCCTCAGCCATTGCGGGGGCCAATCGGCGACGAAAGCGGGAGGGAAACGCTCGCAGAATGACCGGCGCATCCAGCAGACTCTGGTGGTTCGAAACGAACAGGGCGGGGCCTCGAAGTTGCCGCAGCTTATCGAGCCCGTAAACCTCGGTCTTGACGTAGTAGCGCAACATCGGGAATGCTAGCAGCATTTCGAGCGTTTCCCGTCCGACTGCAGCCGCGCGGGAAAGAGGCCAGCGGGGTTCGGCAGGACGCGCAATCTTCCGGGGAGGCGCGGGTTTGGCCGCCAACCTGCTAGCTTCTGGCAAAGCTTCCCTTCCCTCGGCGCCGGAAGGAGCGCTGGCGGGGGCGACAGCTCCGGAAGGCATCTGAAGCAGTTTCTCCACGTCGCCGACCGTTTGCGCACGTGCCAGTTCTTGTTCGTCAAAGGAATAGCCGCGCGTTTCAAGCCAAGTCAGCAACTCAACGCGATCAAGCGAAGACAGCCCCAGGTCTTCGGCAAGACGCGCTTCCGGCCGGATTCTTTCAGCTGCCGTACCAAGCCGCGCCAGGAAATCGTGCCAGTCTCGCGCTTCTTCGCCGCGCGTGATCGGTGTCCCTAAGCCGGATTCGGCATTGACCCAGGCGGCGACCTTTGCTCGTTGCAGCTTGGAGGTCGTCAAGGTGCGGGGCAACGAAGCTTCCGGCCATACCGAGAAGTCTCGGACGCGCTGATGCGGCTCCAGCATGTTGTTGGCCTTTTGAACCGCAGCTTCCAAATCGCTTTGGGTTGCGCCGGGTCTCGGAACCAGCACCGCGTGAACCACCGTCCGGCTGAGCGCAGCCGCCCCCCTCGCGCCGGAAACGATGGTATTCTTGCCCACAACCGCGGCCTCCTGAATGGCCCCCTGGTCCCGAAGCCGGTCCTCAACATCATCCGGGTAGACATTCAATCCTTCCGCCGTGACGATGACATCCTTCTTGCGGCCAAGATACATCAGGTTGCCATTCTGATCGAAGCGGCCAAGATCTCCGGTGTGCAGCCATCCGCCTTCAAAACTTTCCCGGGTGGCCTCGGCATCCTGGTAATATCCCGGCGAAACATTGGCGCCGCGCACCAGAATTTCACCATCGTCGGCAATGCGCGTTTCTACTCCGGGCAGAGGCTTGCCGACGGCGCCGCGGCGAATCTTGAAGGGATGAGTAATAGTAATCGCCGGGGCAGTCTCCGTGAGCCCATAGCCCTGTATGACCGCATAACCCAACAGATTCCAAAGCGACTCCAGGTCGGCCGGAAGCGCTGCGCCGCCCACTACAAACGCCCACATTTTCCAGCCCAGCCGGCTACGGAGACCGCGAAACTTCCACCACCGTTTTGGAATCGACCAGTGTTCCTTCGCTGACTGCTCGATGGCTGCCTCGGGATCCTCG
>JAKASH010000185.1 GCA_021828225.1 Acidobacteriota bacterium
GGGAGGACCTTTATTACCGGCTCAACGTTATTACCGTGAACCTGCCGCCGCTTCGCGATCGCAAGGAAGATATTCCGCTTCTCGTGGAACATTTCCTGGCAAAGTATTGCAGCGAAAACGGGCGCGAGGGTTTGAAGTTTTCTCCGGAAGCCATGAAGCTCTTAATCGACCACGATTGGCCCGGCAACGTGCGCGAACTGGAAAACGCCGTCGAGCGCGCAGTGGTGCTGGCTTCCGGACTTGTGATCGGGCCGGAAGCATTGCCGGAACAGGTGTTCGAAAATCGCCGGGACGGGACGCCAGGTTACTTCGCTGAGCAGGGTGAAGATCGTTCGTTGTTCGAGATTGTTGAAGAGTTTGAACGCGAAGTCATTCTGGATATGCTCGCCCGCACCAACTGGAGCCAGACCGACGCGGCCGACCGCTTCAAGATCCCCCTTTCTACATTGAATCAAAAAATCAAGCGCCTGAGAATCGACGTCAAGCAACACCGCAAAAGCTGACACGCCGGGGCTGCCGGTGGCCTGGACGGCCTTTGAAATATGTAGCCTAGTGAAATAGCAGGAAGCCCGCCGGCATCTTGCTGAAGTGCTGTGTCTGCACAAACAGCAGGAGCATTAGAGTGCCGTTGTAAGCCAGATGGAGAACATAACTGGGAGTAACGGACCCCGTCGCGCCGCGCACAATCGAGAAGGTCAGCCCGACAATCAGGATCATGATGACGTGATCCCAGGCGCCCCAGTATTCGGGAATGTGCAGCCCGGCAAACAGGAGCGCCGTGGACACCACGGCGAAAACGATGCCGCCGTGTTTCTCAAAGAAGGCGAACAGCAGGCCACGAAACAGCAACTCCTCCATGAACGGCGCAATGAAAACTGCGAACACCGCAATGGCGTAGGCTGAGGCGGGAGAGTTGAACATCTTTTCGAGCGGGAAGCTCTTTTTCTCCGGCAGGAAAGGCGGGATCATCGTCACCACCAGCGAGAGCGCAGTGCCGGCCAGCAGAAAACGCACCACGTTGTGGGTTGACAGATTTTTCCATTTCAGCGCGCTCAGAAAGGAGGCCTTGTAGTAAAAGCGGACGAACAGGTAGATATAGGCGAACAGAAAGATATAGAAAATAAACTGCAGGGTCAGCAGGAAAACGACATTTCTCTGGAGTTTTTGGATGGGAGCGGACCAGTGGACGATGGGCGCAAGGACAACATATCCCATAAACACGATCAGGTTGGCGGCCACCAAAGCGACGGGAATAAAAAGGATAAAAATCAGAAGATCGCGGAGCCGCCATTGTTCCCGGGGCGGTTTGGGCGGTGGCTCGATGGGCGGTTGCGGAGCACCTGTGTTATTCGAAATCTCCTGCTGATCAGGATCCCATTGAAAAGTCATTGGTTTTCCCTGCGTTCAGCCAAAGCCGCAGCGAGTAAAGGGATCATCAACTCATGGTGGCCCGTCAAGGCGTAACCGTGGCTCGTGTTACGACCCCGTGCATTCCCTGCTGCCGTTGGCCTTAGAAGTACGTTCTGTATCGGTCGATAATGCTGGATGAAATCCATGTTGACGGTCGTGATGGCGCTTGGAGCACGGCGAAGATTGGCGGCCAGGCTGAAGCACTTGAGAAAGACTTCCGGCAATATCACAGCGGAACCTACGTTCAAATAAACTCCACCGCCATCCATCGCCTGGACGATCGAGGCGAGCAGCCGGAAATCGCGATAAGTCGCCGCGCCCAAAGCCCGGGGATCGGTCGAGGGATGGCAATGGATGATGTCCGTGCCCACGGCCTCGTGGACGGTGAGCGGAATGTTCTGCCGGTAGGCATTTGCGAGGATGCTGTAGCGACGGCAAGGAACCTGCCTGGAGGGAAGAGTCTTGGCAAGAAGCCGGCCGGCGGATTCACCCACGCCCAATTCTTCCCGGTCGCCTTCCGCGATGGCTTTGTTGAGCAACAGACCCGTTTCTTCTGCCATTCCGAATTGTCCGCGGCCGAGCTGTGCCGGCACATCTTCCGAAGTTGTGCCCGCCAGCGCTATTTCAAAGTCATGAATCATTGCCGCGCCGTTCATTGCCACCGCGGTTACAAAACCGCGTTTCATCAAGTCAATGAGGACAGGAGCCAGCCCGACTTTGATGACATGGCCGCCCAGCCCCCAGATGATCGGCTTTTCCTTTTGCCGGGCGCGCTTGATCGCCTCCAGAACCGCGCGAAAGCTTTCACCCGCCAGAATCCCTGGAAGCGTTTCAACCCATTCGCGTACCGAAGCGTTGGGGCGGGGAAGACGCGCAAACTCTTTCACCGAAACCTTGCTGGGGCGCGAGCGAAGCGGGAAGGTCTGAACGTGATCTAGTCCCAGGGGTTTAAATCGGTATACGCTCATGGATTTTTCTAGCGATCCAGCGACAGAGCTTCCACGCTGGAAGAGGATCGAGGGTGTTGGCTCAGGACGGAAGCTAACGCCTGGCCGGTGAACGACTTTTTAACGCACGCGACCTCTTCCGGTGTTCCTTGTGCGACAATGCGGCCGCCAGCCTCCCCGCCCTCGGGCCCCAAATCAATAATCCAGTCGGCCTGCTTGATCACGTCGAGGTGGTGCTCGATGATGATGACTGTGTTGCCCAAATCTGTCAAGCGATTCAGGACCTCGAGCAACTGCTTCACATCGTCGAAATGCAGGCCGGTGGTGGGCTCGTCGAGAAGGTAAAGTGTGCGGCCAGTCTGGCGGCGGCTGAGTTCGCGGGCCAGCTTAATGCGCTGGGCTTCGCCGCCGGAAAGCGTGGTGGCCGCCTGGCCCAGGTGAATGTAACCGAGCCCGACATCTTCCAGCGTCTGCAACTTTTGCCGGATCTGCGGAATATTCTCAGTGATAGGCAGGGCTTCCGTGACGGTCGAGTCCAGGAGGTCGGCAATCGAGTAACCCTTGTACTTCACGGCCAGCGTTTCCGCATTGTAGCGGCGGCCGTTGCAGACCTCGCAGGTGACGTAGACATCGGGAAGGAAATTCATCTCGATGCGCCGCATGCCTTCACCCTGGCAGGCTTCACAGCGCCCTCCTTTGACGTTGAAGCTGAAGCGGCCGGCGCGATATCCGCGCTCGCGGGATTCCGCCAGCATGGCGAAAAGCTCGCGAATTGGCGTGAAGACGCCGGTATAGGTTGCGGGGTTTGAGCGCGGCGTGCGGCCGATGGGCGACTGGTCGATCTCAATGACCTTGTCAATATGCTCCATGCCTTCAATCGCGCGATGCGGGCCGGGCTCTTCAATCGCACGGTAAAGCTTCTTAGCCAGCGCCCTGTGAAGGATGTCGTTGACCAGGGTGGACTTGCCTGACCCGGATACACCGGTCACCACCACCAGCAGGCCCAGCGGAAACTTGACATCAATGCTTTTCAGATTGTTGGCATGCGCTCCCAGCACGGAGAGGAATTTCCCGTTCGGAGTGCGCCTCATTTCAGGAATCGGAATGTGACGGCGCCCGGAAAGGTATTGGCCCGTCAAAGAACTCTCACAGGCAGCCACCGTTTCCGGCGGGCCGCAGGCGACCAGGTAGCCTCCGTGCCGGCCGGCGCCGGGACCCAGGTCAATCACATAATCGGCGCGACGGATGGTTTCCTCATCGTGCTCGACCACAAGGACGGTGTTGCCCATGTCCCGCAGCCGCTCGAGGGTTCCCAGCAGCCGCTGGTTGTCGCGGGGATGCAGGCCGATGCTCGGCTCGTCCAGCACATAGAGAACGCCGCGCAGCTTGGAACCGATCTGCGTGGCCAGGCGGACGCGCTGGCTTTCACCACTCGAAAGTGTGGCTGCGGAACGGTCGAGGCTCAGATAGCCCAGCCCCACCGTGCTCAGGAATTCCAGCCGGGCGGCAATCTCGTTCAGGATGCGGCGCGCCAGCAGCTCTTCGCGTTCATTCAGCTTGATGCGGCTGATCGCGTTCCGGGCTTCTCCCACCGGCAGGGCAGTGAAATCAGAGATCGAAAGATGGGCAACCGTAACGGCCAGGCTTCCCGGCCGCAGGCGTTTGCCTCCGCATTGCGGGCAGGGCATCGCGGACGTGTAACGCTCGTACCATTCGCGATAGCTTTCGGATTCCGTATCCTTGTACCACCGCTCGAGCAGGGGAATGATGCCTGCAAAGCCGGCACCACGCCGCGAACCCGTGGGATGCTTCCCGTAGAGAATCAGTTTCTGGGTCCCGGCGGGGAATTTTTCAAAGGGCGTCTTCAGATCAAAACCAGCCTGCTCGGCCAGGCGAGCCAGGCTTCGCTGCAGGAATCGCGAGCCCGAACCCGGGCCCAGTCCCCCGGCAAACAGTGGCCGGGACCAGTCCACCACAACTTTGCCCGGATCAAACGCGAAGTGGCTGCCCAGGCCCCGGCAGGCTTCACACGCGCCATAAGGGCTGTTGAAGGAAAAGGACCGCGGTTCGAGCGCCGGAATATTGATGCCGCAATGGACGCAAGCCCATTCCTGGGAATAGAGATGCTCTTCGCCGTTCACGACCGAGACCTCAACAATGCCCTTCGCCAGCTTCATGGCCGTCTCGATGGAGGCGGTAAGCCGGCTTTCAATTCCGGGCTTGACGAGCAGCCGGTCCACCAGAACCTCAATCGTGTGATTCCGCCTCCGGTCCAGGCGAATCTCTTCGTCCAGTTGGCGCAATTGCCCATCGACGCGCACCCGGACGAATCCTTCACGGCTCAACTGGTCGAAGAGATTGCGGAACTCGCCTTTCCTGCCGCGGACCACGGGCGCGAGGATCATGATGCGCGGGCTTCCGTCTTTGCCGGGCTCTTCATTCTGGAGGCCCATGATCGAGGCCACGATCTGCTCCGTGGTCTGGCGGGAAATGGGCCGCCCGCATTGAGGGCAGTGCGGAATGCCGATGGTTGCGTAAAGCAAGCGCAGGTAATCGTAGATTTCGGTGATCGTGCCGACGGTCGAGCGGGGGCTGCGGCTGGTGGTCTTCTGCTCAATGGAGATGGCCGGGCTCAGCCCTTCAACGGCATCGACGTCCGGCCGCTGCAACTGGTCGAGAAACTGGCGCGCATAAGCGGACAGCGTCTGTGCGTAACGCCGCTGGCCCTCGGCGTAGATGATGTCGAAGGCAAGGCTCGACTTTCCTGAGCCGCTCAACCCCGTGACCACGGTAAACCGGTTGCGCGGGATCGTGACATCAATGTTGCGGAGGTTGTGCTGGCGCGCTCCCCGAACTGTAATCTGCTTCAGCATGCTGACACTGCCTCTCAGCCGCTTCACGCAGGCTAAGGGCAATTTACCATCTTAAAACCCGCCTTATAGAGCCGTCAAGAAGGGTGGTAATGGCTCATTTTGGTTTTGTAGCGCCGAGCTTTAGCCCGGCACAGCCCCAAAATGCCGACCTGAAGGCCGGCGCTACGGCAAACTGAGTCACTACCAGAACGGCCGGAGCGGGATCGGGGCAGGGCGATAAGCAGGCAAGAAATCCCTGGGACCGTTGGCCGGATTGAGCTGTTCGGGTTCCGGAGGATATTTCCCGGCCGCTCCGCCGGGCCGGTCCTCAGGCGGGGTGCCCGGGCAGGCCATAGGCTAGCCGTGTGTTGATTCCTGCTGAGAGCCGTTTTCCGGTTCGTTTCCGGTTCGTTTTTTTGCGATCCTTTATTTTCAACAAAATGGCCCGCTTTGTTTTCCGGTTCGTTTTCGGTTCGTTTTTTCTGCACTTCTTTTATTTTCAGCAACATCGGTAGGTTCGTTTCCGCTTCGTTTCCGGTTCGTTTTTTCGGCTAATCGTGTGTTTTCAATAACTTCCCCGGTTCGTTTTTCAAAAAAAGAATTCTTTTTTTCTTTTCTGTTTTTTCGCCTTTCAAAAGCTATCATGCTGTTGTTAAACGACTTGGCAGCATTTTAGCGTCTCAATAAGCGACTTTGTCTTCGACTCGACCTTTCCCATGTAGCCATTTTTGCATTTGTAGCGCAACGTTCGCCTTGCACCGTTGCGGGTTTCCCTTAGCGGCCAAGAAAAAGCCGCAGGGCCGTAGAGCGGGTCCTGCGTTACACTCGCTGCGGCACGGTTGATTGTAGGGGCGGGCACAAGGCCCGCCCTTGGGCCCCCACAAGAGCCGCCCCTACAAAACCCGGGAAAGAGCCGCAGGCCTGCGCAGGGCGTGGGCCAAGCCAGTAAAAAGACTAGCACAGTAGCGTAGAATTGTCAAGAGAAAAATTTTGCCGCGTGGCGAGGGGGCCTTTGCTCCGGTGGCGCCCTTTACATCTTGGCCAGTTTCTTTTCCAGCCGGAAGGCCTGGGCATTGAGCTGGGTCAGATGCTGGAGGTCGTTATCGGTCAGCGAGATAGTGTTCTGAATGAGGTCGAGTGCGGCGCCACTGAAAGC
>JAKASH010000186.1 GCA_021828225.1 Acidobacteriota bacterium
CCCAGTCCACGCAGCCTGTTGCCGAAACCACACAGACTTCTGTTCAACCTGCTCAACCCGCCCAAGTGACGATTCTGGAGGGTACTCGCTTAACGGTTCGATTGATCGATCCTGTCGATTCCGAAAAGAACAAGGAAGGCGACACCTTTCGCGCGTCGCTTGATTCGCCCGTCGTGATTCAAGATAAGACCGTAATTCCGAAAAACGCGGACGTGGAGGCACGGCTGGTTTCGGCCAAGAGCGCCGGACATTTCGCGGGTAGTTCGGCGGTCGTTCTGGTACTGACAAAAATCACGGTTGGCGGAAAGGCCTACGACGTACAGACCGGGGAGTTTTCCAAGAAAGGTGCCTCGCGCGGCAAACGGAGCGCGGCCATTATTGGAGGGGGTACCGCCGCTGGCGCGGCGATCGGGGCAATTGCCGGTGGTGGGAAAGGTGCAGCGATCGGGGCTGCCGCGGGAGCGGGCGCAGGCGCCGGTGTTCAGGCGTTAACGAAGGGCCAGCAGATCAAATTGCCGCCAGAAACGCTCCTGGAGTTTCAGCTTAAGGCACCTCTCACAGTGACCCCTGTCAGCGGCACCGAGAAAGGGGAGACGGCCGGATAACAGCGCAGATCGGCCGTAAGATCTAAGGCTGAAGTAGTGAAGATGAATGACCTGTTCCTTTCGATTACGTCAGCATTGCTTTTTGACCAGTGCAGAGTTCTGACTAACTGAATTTGTTTCAAGGAGGATGCGATGGACGAGCTGATCAAACTATTAACCGAGAAAACGGGGCTGCCGGACGACAAAGCCAGGGTGGCAGTTGAGGTTGTCGTCGGCTTTTTGAAGCAGCGCTTGCCCGGTTCAGTTGGCGAACAACTAAACGCCTTTGTATCGGGTACCGCAGGCGGCGGCCTGACCGAGAAGGTGAAAGGGATAGCCGAAAGCGTGGGCGGGGTGTTTACCAAGAAGCCCAGCTGATATTCGAATTAGCTTGTGGCGCAGTACTTGTCGTCGGGGTCTCGGGAATGCGTCAAAACGAGGGTGCGGTTCACTCACGGGTGTCTAAGTGTGTTGGCTAAATGACAACATTGCGAGCTTGCGTAAACAACCAGAAAGGAGAATTTTTATGGCGGATATGAGTAGGCATCTCGACAAAGCTTATGAGATGAAATCGTTCGAAGAACTTGCAGATGGTCCGCTTGAGGCATTGGAAGGGATAACGAAGCATGATGCCGAGTTGCTCGGCAAGGCATTCAACATTCACACGATTCGCGATCTTGCGGAGAGCAAGTTTGTGCTGCGCGCCCAGGCGATCGTCAACCTTGCCAAAGTCCATACCGCGAAGAGAAAAGCTGCTTAGCAAAACCACATCGTCCGACTGCCGGCTGACTGTAACGAGGCCTGTTCTGCAATTACGGTCCGTCGGCGAGGCTCCTGAAAGTGCATGCTTTTCGGAAGGAGGACGCCATGTTGCATTGGCTTTGGGTTGTTGTGATTGGTGTTGTGATCGGGGCTCTTGCCAAGCTCATTATGCCTGGTAAAGACCCTGGAGGGTTCATCATTACGGCCCTGCTCGGGATCGCTGGATCGGTGGCTGCCACACTAATGGGCCACGCGGTTGGCTGGTACGGCCCAGGAGAATCGGCCGGATTCATTATGTCGGTGATCGGAGCGATTATCCTTCTGGCCATCTATCGCGTCGTGAGGCACCGCCCTGTTACGCATTGAATCCGGAGTCCGCAAGAGTCGAAAGACAAGAGCCTGCCCCGCGCTCTAGTGATGGCGGCGACATGCGCGCCAGTAAGAAGGGGACGTGTCGCTTGAAAGCGGCGTGTGAATCTGTGTGCGAGGTTGGGATTGCCTGAGCTGACCGGGATGAATCCTCCAGCAAACGGGGGACAGATCGCGCCCGAGCTGCCAAAGGAAATCCAGAGGTGACCAGCCATGCAGGACTACGAAAAACTGGGCGTATTCTACCTGGGGCGTTTATACGATTCGGCCAGAGGAAAAGCTGCGGACGATCTCATCCTGTATGACTCCAAGGATCTCGTCACCCACGCAGTGTGCTTCGGAATGACAGGCAGCGGGAAGACGGGCCTCTGCACCGTACTGCTGGAGGAAGCCGCCATCGACGGAGTGCCGACTCTGGTAGTCGATCCCAAGGGCGACATCTCCAACCTGTTGCTCACCTTCCCAGATCTATCACCGGAGGCTTTCCGCCCTTGGATCAACGAAGATGACGCACGCAGCAAGGGAATCTCGCCCGAGGAATACGCCCGCAAACAAGCGGAGCTTTGGAAGAATGGGCTCGCCGCCTGGGGACAAGACACAAGCCGTATCCTGCGGCTGCGCGATGCAGCAGACTTTGCCATTTTCACTCCGGGCAGCACGGCGGGTTTGCCGGTCTCGATTCTCAAATCGTTCGCCGCGCCAGGATCAGCTATCGTAGAGGACCCGGAGTTGCTGCGTGAGCACGTCAACGCCACTGCGACGGCGTTGTTGGGATTGCTCGGCATCCAGGCGGACCCAGTCAAGAACCGGGAGCACATCCTGCTTGCTACAATCCTGGGCAACGCCTGGACGCAGGGGCGAGACCTGGACCTGGGCACGTTGATCCAGGCTGTGCAATCACCGCCGGTATCGCGCATCGGTGTGCTCGACCTGGAGTCGTTCTATCCAGCGAAGGAACGGTTTGAGCTGTCGACGTCGCTCAACAACCTGCTCGCCTCGCCGGGCTTTGGATCGTGGCTGGAAGGGGAGCCCCTGGATATTGCCAGCCTGTTGTATACACCACAGGGGAAACCGCGCGTCTCGATCTTCTCCATCGCGCACTTGGGGGATGCCGAGCGCATGTTCTTCGTCTCACTTCTGCTTAACCAGATGTTGAGCTGGATGCGCATGCAGTCCGGGACTACGAGTCTGCGTGCCATTGTTTACATGGACGAGATCTTTGGCTACTTTCCGCCGGTGGCCAATCCCCCGTCGAAACAACCCCTCCTTACACTTCTAAAGCAGGCCCGAGCCTTCGGCGTGGGACTGGTACTGGCCACGCAGAATCCGGTGGATCTGGATTACAAAGGTCTGGCCAACACCGGAACCTGGTTTATTGGCCGCCTCCAGACCGAGCGTGATCGCAGCCGCGTGCTGGATGGACTGGAAAGCGCCGTGGGTGGCGGCGTGGACCGCCAGCGGATGGAGCGGATTCTCTCTCAGCTCGGCAACCGCGTGTTCCTGATGAACAACGTTCACGAAGATGCGCCGGTTGTGTTTGAGACACGCTGGGCGATGTCTTATCTGCGCGGACCACTGACACGGACACAGATCAAGGCATTGATGGGACCGCGGAGCCAGGCTGTTGCGGCTTCGACTGCTGTCACGCCTGCTGCGCCCGCCACGAAGGTATCCTCCGCCGTGGCCCCGCGGCCGGTTCTGCCTCCCGAGGTGGCGCAATATTTCGTGCCGGTACGCGGCCTACGCCCGGCTGGCGCGCAGTTGATCTACCAACCGAAGCTTCTCGGCGCCGCGCAGGTTCGTTTCGCCGATGCCGCCGCACATGTGGACTGCCCTCGTGACTTAATCCTGATGACCGAGATCGAGGCGGGGGCGGTCACTGTGGACTGGCAGAACAGCACGGAGCCGGGATTCGCACTCGATGAACTGGAAAGAGAGCCCGCTGAGGATGCGCTTTTCGGCTCTCTTCATGCCGAGGCTGCCAAGGCCAGGAGTTACGCTGCCTGGAGCCGCGACCTGGTGGCATGGTTGTATGGCAGCCAGACCCTAGAACTGTTCAGGAGTCCAAGTTTGGGAGAAACGTCTCAGCCTGGAGAATCGGAGCGCGACTTTCGCGTGCGGCTTCAGCAGGCAGGACGGGAAAATCGTGATGGGAATGTGGAAAAGTTGCGAAGAGCTTACGCGCCCAAGATGGCTGCGCTCGAGGAAAGAATTCGCCGCGCCGAGCAGGCTGCCGACCGAGAGAGGCAGCAGGCCAGCCAGCAGAAGATGCAGACCGCGGTCTCCATTGGGGCAACGCTGCTGGGTGCTTTTCTGGGCCGGAAGGCGGTCAGCACGTCCACCATGGGGCGAGCGGCGACTGCGGCCCGTGCCGGCAGCCGTACCTGGAAAGAAACGCAGGATGTCGCGCGTGCCGTAGAGTCGGTCGAAGCGCTGAAGCAGCAGCTTTCGGATCTGGAGGCTCAGTTTGCGGCGGAGACACAAGCGCTTGAGTTGGCGCTGAGCCCGGCGACAGAGAC
This sequence comes from Acidobacteriota bacterium, assembly GCA_021828225.1. Next base: position 4,235 of record JAKASH010000186.1, read on the forward strand.
GTTCGACACCGTTGCCGTCAAGCTGAAGAAGACCAACATTACGGTGCGTCTGGTGGCACTGTGTTGGATGCCCAACTGGAAGGATTCTCAAGGAAATATCCAGCCTGCGTTTTGAACATTCGAGGCAGGCATGGGCCCGGAACAAGCACGCTCGACAAAATAAAAAACAAGAGGACGCATGGGAATTGAGCACCACACCACGAAGTCGATCGAGAAGGGCAGCCCGTTTCCGCTCGGTGCTACCCTTTGCGCGGATGGCGTCAACTTCGCACTTTATTCAAAACACGCCACCGAGGTATTCCTGCTGCTTTTCGATGCTCCGGACGGGAATCCGACGGACACTATCCGCCTGCCGGAACGCGACAAGTTCATCTGGCATGTGAAAGTTAAAGACGTAAGAGCAGGACAGCTCTACGGCTACAAGGTTCGTGGCGAATATCGTCCCGAGTGGGGATTGCGGTTCAACGACTCGAAGCTGCTCCTTGACCCGTACGCCAAGGCGGTCGACGGGAAGTTCCGCAATGTTGATAACCTGCTGCTCCCATATGATTCCAGGCCGGGCGCAGGAGACCGTTCGCCGGATCCACGCGACAACTCATCTATTGTGCCGAAGGGAATCGTCATTGACGATGCCTTTGACTGGCAAGGCGTTCGCTCGCCCGACTTCGGTCTGGAACAATTGGTGATCTACGAGGTCCACGTCAAAGGTTTTACGGCACATCCCTCCTCCGGCGTCGCCTACCCGGGAACGTACCTGGGGTTCATCGAGAAGATCCCGCATCTCAGCCGGCTCGGCGTCAATGCTGTGGAACTCTTGCCCGTCCACGAATCTTATGTCGACGACTTCCTGCCTCAAAAAGGCCTGACGAACTACTGGGGCTATAACTCAATTGGGTTCTTTGCCCCGGAATCATCCTACAGCAGCCGACGAGCCCCGGGCTGCCAGGTCACCGAGTTCAAGACTCTGGTACGGGAGCTCCATCGAACCGGCATCAAGGTGATTCTCGACGTGGTCTATAACCATACGGGCGAGGGGAACGAGATGGGCCCCATGATCTGTTTTCGCGGCGTGGATAACCTTTCCTACTATCACCTCACCGGGCCTGCCGAAGCACCCTGCTTCTATTACATGAACTACACGGGTTGCGGCAATAGTCTCAATTTCGATAACCCGGCCGTCATCCGCCTGGTCATGGATTCGTTGCGGTATTGGTTCGAAGTAATGCATGTGGACGGGTTCCGTTTTGATCTGGCGTCCGTGCTTGGCCGGACAGAAGACGGCTATTTCCGGTCTTCGGCGGCTTTCTTCGACACCGTTTCGCAGGACCCCGCGCTCAGCCGCGCGATCCTGATCGCCGAACCGTGGGACGTCGGCACCTACCAGGTGGGAAACTTTCCGGTGGACTGGTCCGAATGGAACGGCCGATTCCGGGACACGATGCGGCGCTTCGCGAAGGGCGATCCAGGCCAATTGGCCCAGGTGGGCTGGCGTCTCACCGGCTCGGCGGACCTTTACGGCGAGGACGGGCGCTCCGCCTACAATAGCGTGAACTTCATCACTTGTCATGACGGCTTCACGCTGTGGGATATGGTCTCCTACAACGGGAAGCACAACGAGCTCAACGGAGAGAATAACCGGGACGGCACCAATGAGAACAATTCCTGGAACTGCGGTACTGAGGGCGAGACCAGCGATGCCGCCATCCTGGCGCTCCGTAAACGGATGATGAAGAACCACGTGTGCCATCTGCTGTTCGCTTGCGGGACGCCCTTGATGTTAGGAGGAGACGAATTCGCGCGTTCGCAGCGGGGCAACAACAATGCGTACTGCCAGGACAACGAAATCGGATGGTTTGACTGGACTTTGGCGTCGCGGAACAGCGACCTGGTCGAGTTTTTTCGAAAGACCATCGCGTTCACGCGGCGATTCCCATGCCTCCAGCGACGAAAATTCCTTCTTGGCAAAGACCTGGATGCGGATGGCATTCCAGACCTCACCTGGTTTGCGCCCGACGGAGGCGAGCCCGCCTGGGAGGATGAGAATGCGCGAACCCTCTGCTACCAGCTCGATACCAGTGAAGATGGAGAACACC
>JAKASH010000187.1 GCA_021828225.1 Acidobacteriota bacterium
CGCAGTTCCAGTACCTGGCCCAGAAGAACCAGAGCGGTGATCACCGCTGCCGCCTCAAAATAAACATCCACCCCTCCAGCCTGGTTCCTGAACGAAGGGGGAAAAATCCACGGGAAAAGGGCAGCGATCAGGCTGTAGGAATAGGCCACGCTGACGCCGAGTCCGATCAACGTGAACATGTTCAGGCTTCGATTAACAATTGAGCGCCAGCCTCGTACAAAGAACGGCCAGCCGCCCCAGAGAACCACCGGAGTGCTCAGTACCATCTCAAACCAAGTCCAGAAGTTCGGTGAGGCCAGGCGATCCAGGGGCTGCCCGGGAATGTATTTTCCCATGGCTGAAGCCAGAACCGGGATTGTCAGGATCGTGCTGACCCAGAACCGACGTTTCATGTCGCGCAGTTCGGTGTTCTCCTCTTCCTCCGCGGTCGCGGCTCTTGGTTCCAGGGCCATCCCGCAGATTGGGCAACTTCCCGGTTCGCTCCGGACAATTTCCGGGTGCATCGGGCAGGTGTACTCGATTTTGGTAGCCGGTGCCTTGGGACTGACCGGCTCCAGTGCCATGCCGCATTTCGGGCAGGCGCCCGGCTCCTGCTGCCGTACCTCCGGATGCATGGGGCAAGTATAGCCCTCCGATCTCACGGGTCCCGCCGGTTTCTGCGAGGGCTGGCGCACTTGCGGCAAATCCTTTTCATCCGCAAGGAGCCGATCAGGGTCCGCACGAAACATCTCGGCGCAATGCGCGGAGCAAAAATAGTAAGTCTTGCCGCCGCGCAGTTGGCTTACCGCGGCCTGCTGCGGGTCCACACTCATTCCGCAGACCGGGTCTTTCGTCATTTGGCTGACAGGCTCGTGCGGTCCATGAGCTTTGTGTTGCGTTGGTGCACAAGACTTATCCATACGCTCACCTCCCCGTCTGGATGCCGCCGCAAAGAGATTACTGACGTCGCAAGTCCATCAGCATGCACCCGTACTCAGTCTTGTCGATCTCTCCGCTGGCATAGCGTCGCTTTAAGATCTGCTCTGGCGTTTCGCGAGATCCGCCTGCCCCGCGGGAAGCCACGACCACCCACCGGATGACGAACGCCGCCGCGATAATGATCAAGATCCAGAAAATCCACATCCCACCCATTGCCCACGTAGAACACCATCCTTCCTCATTCTAAGAACCACGAACCTGATTCATCATTTCTCAAATCAGCTATAGTTCGTTTCGGGTCGAGCTCGACCGTTTCGCTTCACATCCTGCCGGCAGCTCCACGAGATGAAATGCATTCCTACGTGTTCATAGTGTTCATGAATGACCATTTGCTCGCTACCCTTGGATATTACGATGCTGTAGCCGGGCCCAAAGGGCAGAGCGAAAGTCTGGGTTACCCGCGAAGCTGCGCTTCACTGTGTCTCCACCGCGGGATGAATCCCGGCGTCACCGAGGCGTACCGAGCGTAAGTATCGCCGAACTCCTTGAACGCTTCGCGCTCCTCGCGATGGGCAAGCTTCACGTACATCACCACCAGGACCGGAAACATCGCCAAGGTCAGCGGCGTTGGCCACTGGAGTAAGAATCCAATCATGATCAAGATGAACGCAGCGTATTGGGGATGACGCATGCGGGCGTATGCGCCCGTGGTGGCGAGCTTGTGCTCACGCTGCGCGTTGTACAGCACCTTCCAGGCCACCCAAAGCAGCACAAACCCGCCATAGATCACAATCTCGCTCACTATGTGGATGGGGTCAAGCATGGCGTCACCCTTCAGACCCAGCAGCGTGTGCCAGAGATGGCCAGCATTGTGGGAGTAGAGATTGACACCGGGGTAGTGGCGGCTGAGCCAACCATAGAATAAATAAATGGTGAGCGGGAAGCCATACATTTCGCTGAAGAGCGCGACGATAAACGCCGAAAAGGCGCCAAACGAACGCCAGTCGCGCTTGGTTCGCGGGTGGTAGAAACTAAACGCAAAAATAATGAAGATCGCCGAGTTGACAATCACAATACCCCAATGATCGTAAGTCGACATTTGAGGGTTCATTGGAAATTCCTCCGTTCACTGACTTCATGCGGTCGCACCGCTCTTGCGGAATTGGCGGGCGCACCTTAAGCGCTCGCTTGCCGTCCACGCTGACTCACAACGTTATAAATGGGCACCCAGATCAGCGTGAAGTACCAGCCATATCCGTAGCTTTCGATCAGCCCCAGAATGAAGCTCCTCCAACTGATCCATTGGAATCCCGGGAGCAGTTTCTGCCAGGTTTGGAACATAGCGTGGGCTGGGAAAAGCAGGTCGAAGCCCACGCACAGCACGAACGAGATCGCCAGAAACAAGCACGTGGCGTGGCCAACCCCTTTGAATGAAACACCGTGTGACATAGCGTTTTCTCCTTTCTACGATACGTAGCGCTGCCGGTCAGCGTCGAACTTGTCCAGGCATTGTCGCGAGCAGAAGCGGAAATCCTGGCCCTCGTAAACCTCCGAGTACCCTTGGCCGGAACCCACTGGCATCCCGCATACCGGATCTTTAGCCGAGGCGACACTGGACCCGTGTTCGCCGTGTTCCTCGTGATCTCCATCACCGTGTCCGCCATGGCCTCCGTGGACCATGTGCGCCCCGCAACCGAAGCGCATCATGAAGTAGAAAAAACCTGCGGTCAGTAACAGCCAAAGCCATCCTTGCATAACCTTCCTCCTTTCACTTTCCGCACAGTCGAAAGGCATTTCCCTTGCCAAAGAGCGGTGAAGACCCGTCAGAATCGCTAACTATACAGAAATGCGCAGGCTCGCGTGACACTTGCGCTGCCTGGCCTTGGCAGGAGGTCTGGACGATTGGCTGTTTTAAGGCACCCTGTGCCGCAATAGAGGCTGCGTCACGATCGTCTTGAGGGGTAAGAAAGAACATTGAAGGCGTAAGCTGAGCCGAAGCGGGTCCTGCATCGGGGCAGTCAAAACTCAACCTCGGGCGGGCAATAATTGCTAAGTCGGTTGGTGTGGATGGTGAAGCTGCGAGAAAGAAGAGGGCGGGTCTCTGCCCGCAAGCATCGCCCCACCCTCGGAGCATTAGGACATGCAGAGCTACTGTTGGCGGCCTGACGGGGCCGAAGGCGAACTGCCCGCCTGGCCGTCGCGGCCGGGCAGTGTCGGAGAATTGATTCCAGTGGCGCCGTGGCAATGCTCCGCCCCTGCACCACTTGTCGTACCGGTCATCGCTCTCGTGTTCATGTGGTGATTGGCCATCATCCGGCCCATGCCCATGTGCTGCCCCATGTTTTGTGTAGCGCACACGTTCTTTGTTCTGGCTGCTGGATTTGCAGAATTTTGCTTCGCCCGTAACACCAGCAACGGGCCGCCAAGTACAATTGCCGCGATCACGGCTGCAACCTGAGTTACACGTTTTGTCATTGGTAATACCTCCTTTAATAGACTCCGTTTGTTCCCGATAAATGCCATCAACGATGCCTTTGTCGAGGGGGCATGAATTGCCTCCCGAGCTACCAAGGGAGCATTTGTGCTCCCTTGGCTGAGTAGCGTGCCCGCCCGGTTATCGATAGGGTCAGGCCCACCGTGGCAATGTGTCATATTTCGCGTACGCGGCTGGAAAGATGCGGTTCCCTGCCATCACCTTTTCGACATCGAATGTGCCGCCCTGGTTCATGATTCGCACAGCGGCATCCACTTTTCCGTCGGAAGCGGTCGCAAGAACCGCGGCCCGTCCACGCCGCAATCCGTGCAGGTATGCTTGCACCTCCAGCCTGGATGCCCCAATCCTTTCCAGTTCCCGAGTCGAGCCAACTTCGAATTCCACATTCCCGCCGTTCAACGATCCGGGATTCTCCAGCCCAAAAGGCTCACCCAAAACACGAATCTCTTCTGAAGGAAAACCACTCTCCTCAAGATCACTGACAACTTTGTTTGCCGCCACTTGGTTCTCAAATAAGCCAACCGCCGTCTTCGTCATAATGCGCCTCCTTAATGAATTCAAACCTTAAAAAGTCTCCGCGGGGCTAACTGCTACTACCCTGCGTACGCTCATAGGAGGGGCAATCAGGTTGCCAATGCCTCGTTGTGCTTTCCATAATGCATAAGTGGCGTATTTCCGTGGGCCTCCACTCGCCAGCTCACTATTGGAGGGATTTCGATCGAGCCAACGACAGGCCCTTTTCAGGCAAGCGATGCCTCATAAGCGCCAATGTTCGACTTCGGAGGCTTTGTGGTAAGGTACCCACTGATAAAATGTCTTATAGACGCGGAGAGTCCATGCGCTATCAGTTGATGACGAAATTGGTCATTCTTGGTGCGACCATCGCGATTATCAGTTTCCTTCACTATCAAACCAGGACCCAGCACATGTTGCTTCACTTACTGCTGCAACGGTCCTATTACATCCCGATATTGGTCGCAGCCCTCTGGTTCGGCTGGCGGGGAGGGATTCTGGCGGCAGCCGTGGTCGCCACGGTCTATGCTCCTTATGTGTTCGAAGTATGGTCGAAGAACCCGGCGTTCGCGCAAGCCGCCTATAGCGAAATGATCATGTTCCCAGTAATCGGAAGCGTGGCTGGGGTGCTGGCAGACATTGAAAAAAGGGAACGCAAGAAGGTCGCGCACGCGGCACAACGGCTTGCAGAGGCAAACGCGCAACTCCAAGCCTCCTTCGAACAACTGCGGCGTGCAGATCGGCTCTCGGCGCTGGGGGAGCTTTCCGCCGGCATCGCCCACGAGGTAAGGAACCCGCTGGGCTCGATTGAGGGCGCCATTCAGATCCTTGGCAGGACAAACCTGCCGGACGCGACACGCAAAGAGTTCAGCGACCTGGCGCAGACGGAACTCAATCGGTTGAAGGCGGTGGTGACGAACTTCCTGGAATTCGCCCGGCCACAGCGGCCGCAGCAGAGGGAAACCAATCCTGCGTCAATTCTCGAATCGGTCAACCGCCTGGCCGGCGAGACGGCGAAGATGGCGGGCGTTTCGATTCACATCGATTTGCCAGAAGACGTTCCAGCGGTAATGCTCGACCCGGAGCAAATCAAGCAGGTTATGCTGAACCTCGTCATTAACGCGATCCAGGCGACGCCGCCGCGCGGAAACGTCACGCTGCGAGCAAGGATAAAAGGAAGGGGGCTCGCGTTTGAAGTAGAAGATGAAGGGAAGGGCATTTCGCAGGAGAACCTAGAAAAGATTTTCGACCCGTTTTTTACGACACGGGCCGATGGCACTGGGTTGGGTTTGTCAATCGCCCACTCAATTGTCAGCCAGCACGGAGGAACAGTCGAGGTCAGCAGGAACAAGGGTGAAGGGTTGACTTTTGTCGTTCAGTTGCCGCTCGGTCAAGACGAGCAGCAAGCAGAGACTTTTCATTCAGGAATTCATGATGCCTAATCGACCGATTCTGATCGCGGATGATGATGCCGGCGAGCGCCGTATCGTTCAGTTCTGGCTGGAAGAAGAAGGGTATGCAACGGTCATGGCAAGCGACGGCAAATCTGCCTTAAAGCTATTTGAGGAGAAGTCTCCGTTCCTGGTTGTCAGCGATATTCGCATGCCTGAACTTGGGGGCCTGGACCTGCTCGCCCGAATTAAGGCTACTGAGCCGGATATGCCGGTGATTTTGATGACGGCGTACGGAACAGTCAGGCAGATGCCTGACGGGGAATAGACGCTCTTGGCCACATGCCGGAAGCTATCGACATCGGGATCAGCCGCCGCGCATCTCAGCATACTCAGCCTGGCGGCGAAGGCAGACGGCGTGGGGCAACTTCTTGCTCGGGATCATTCGGAGACATTCGAGAAGGCTTCATCTCGATGAAACTTGCAAGGCGACTCTGCGACCGTTAACAGATTCGGTATGGGATTGGGAAGCGACTCTAACCGGCAGCGTCGGTGGAGAGATCGGTTCGGAGGTGGATCGCTAATGTTTCCGAGCCTGGCAACTTCAGCTCTGGATCGCTTTCCACTGCCTTCAGTAAGGCATGTGAGACTCGCTCATCAATTTCGGCATCGTGCCGGAGGTCCACCGGAAAGCGAATCACAGCCTCAATGGAGGATGACATGATACGTAACTGGATTTTCGGCTGTAATCCGTCGGCAGGAACGGATAAGACAGTCCTTTTCATTTCCCGGTACTGACGTTCCAGTTCCGTGCGATAGTCTGCCAGGACGCCGGTGACAGCTCCGAGCAGTTTCTCCTTGACCGAAGCGAAATCGGCAGCTCGCGGCACGGTGAGCGTAACCTCGTGCCAAATAAAACTCGTACCGGGAATCTGTTTGAATAGGCCCGCGGATGGCTGAAACACAATGGAGTTCGAGAACGCAACCACGCGGCCGGTGGGAGTGTC
>JAKASH010000188.1 GCA_021828225.1 Acidobacteriota bacterium
TTCTTGATAAAGGCGGCGCTTGGCGGACTGCTCGCGGCCGTCGCCATAGCGTTTATCCTGCCCAATCGCTATACCTCCACTGCCGAACTGATGCCGCCCGACCAAACGAGCGGAGGGGCGGTGATGCGGGAGGCGCTTTTCGGAAGCGTTGGCGGAGGACTGGCGAACATCGCGGAAAACGCCTTGGGAGTAAAAACGAGTGGGGCGCTGTTCATCGGAATTCTGAACAGCGACACGGTGCGAGACGACCTGATTCGCAAATTCCAACTCCAGAAACGCTACCACGCGCACTACTTGGAAGACGCTAGGAAGGAACTCGCCAGGCACACCGCGATTTCCGAAGACGCAAAGAGCGGACTGATTCGCATTGGCGTGACCGACGCCGATCCGCAGCGTGCGGCGGCGATGGTGCAGGAATATGTAAACGAGCTGAACTGGGTGGTGATGCACCTGAGTACATCTAGCGCGCACCGCGAGCGGGTTTTTTTGGACGAGCGGCTGGGGCAGCTGTCGCGGCAACTGGGGGAGGCCGAAAAACAGTTCAGTCAGTTCTCGAGCCAAAAAGGCGTGGTCGACATCACGGCGCAAGGGAAGGCCATGGTGACAGCAGCGGCCTCGCTGCAAGGGCAACTGATCGCCGCGCAGTCGGAACTCGAGGCCTACCGCCAGATTTACACCGACCAGAACGTGCGCGTCCGGTCGCTGCAGGCGCGCGTGAATGAATTGCGGACTTCGCTCGTGAAGCTGGTCGGCAATGGAGCGAACGAAACAAGCTCCGCACAACAGCTCTACCCCTCCCTGCGCGAACTGCCGCTGGTGGGCGCGACCTACGCCGACCTGCTACGGCGCGCCAAGGTGGAAGAAGCGGCTTTCGAGACACTGACCAAAGAGGACGAACTGGCCAAGGTGCAAGAAGCCAAGGACACCCCCAGCGTGAAGGTGCTCGACCCGCCACAGGTGCCAAACAAGAAATCCTGGCCGCCGCGCTTGCTCATCATGGCGCTGGGCGCGGTGTCGAGCTTCATTTTTGGCGTGGTGTGGATATTGGGCAGCGCTGGATGGAAAGACACCGATCCCACTGACCCGCGAAAGGTCATGGCGATCGAGGTCTGGTCCGATGTTCACGCGATGTTTCTGTGGAACCCGGTGAACGGATCGTTCAACGGCGGCGCCAAGAGCTGGCTGCAGAAGAGATTTGGCCGGAAGCAGGAGAACGCTTCCGGTGCCTGAGGAAAGCGCCGATTTCTCGGCAATGTATTGATGCAGCGTGGGTTAAGTCACATGCGCCCGATGAAGTGACGGGGCGGAGCTACGGCGAAGCAGACGTGACGATTCCTTCATGAGCGGCGGCGAATGGGCGGAGTTGCGCGGAAGAGAGGGTGCAGGACTCCAGGAGACTATTTTTCCGATAAAACGAAGCGGGCGCCGGTGGACACGGGCGTGGCGCTGGAGTGCGAAGGGCGGCTCCGCCGTGACGGACCAGGGGCTGTTCGCGGGAACGAATTTCGTTCTGAATGTTTTGCTGGCGCGCTGGCTCACCCCCGCCGAATACGGCGCGTTCGCTATTGCGTACTCTGTGTTCCTGCTGCTCGCACTGATCCACTCGGCCGTCCTGCTCGAACCGATGATGGTATTTGGTTCCGGCAAGTATTTCGAGCAACGGAAAACCTATCTGGGAATCGTGCTTCGCGGACATTGGCTTCTGGCGGTGCCGTCTGGACTGCTTCTGGTCGGCGCGGGCTATGTCTTGGGAGTGCTATATTCGCGATCCGCCGGACGCGCACTCTGCGCATTGGGGCTGGTGCTTCCGGCGGTCTTGCTGGTGCGCCTCACACGGCAGGCGTTTTACGTGGAGTTGCAGCCGGCCCGGGCCGCAGCAGGTGGTGCGGTGTACATGTGCTGCCTTCTGGCAATGGCCTGGTGGCTACACGTGGAGAGGATGCTCAGCCCGGTGACAGCGGTTCTGGCGATGGGGGCTGCGGCACTGGTGGCGGGCGGATTGCAACGGGCGTGGCTGCATCCACGGCGCTACCGCGGCTGGAAGGAACTGATTCCGAAGGAACCGGCGCTCGATCACTGGGCGTACGGCCGCTGGGCGCTGGCTTCCGCGCTCGCTACGTGGATGGCATGGAATGCGTACTACCTGGCGCTGCCGTTATGGTTCGGTCTGCAGTCCGCAGGTGCGCTAAGGGCGCTGCTGAATCTGGTCAATCCGATCAACCACAGCATGATGGCGGTGGGCATGCTTGCCTTGCCGCTGTTCGTTCGTCACCGAGAGGGAAGAGGGCTTGCGCGGATGCGACAGACGGTGCGGCGAGTTGCCGGAGCATTGGCCGCGGGTAGCATGGTTTACTTTGTAATTCTTTGGCTGTTTGGCGAGCGGTTGATTCATCTGCTCTATGCAGGGCGATACGAGGGTTATTCCGGGCTTCCGCTGCTGCTGGCGGGACTATCGCCACTAGCTGCGGCGTGCAGCATCGTTCTGGGCGGCGCACTGAACGCCTGCATGCGTCCCGACAAAGTATTTTGGGGTTATCTGGCGGCAGGAGGCACGGCGCTGAGCTTTGGCTTGTGGCTGAGCGAGCGATGGGGAGTCGCGGGAGCACTGGGAGGGATGCTGGGTTCGAATGTGGTGCTGGCGCTGACGTTCTGGATGTTCTACCGGACCCTCGGAGGGGAATCGGCACCCGCTTAGACGCGGAGCGAGGCGAGGACCCATGGCAACGAGCGCCGAGCGCGTGGACATGCCGGAAGAGCAAGAGCGAAAATCGAGCTCTCCGAGGGCACCGGTTCGGGCCAACGCCTATTGGACGAGAGTTGCGGCGGTTCTCGTTATGGGCTACCTGTGCATGGGCAGATCGTTTGCGTACCTTGGTCTGTCGTGGTTCAGCGTGTACATCGGGGAATTGGCGCTCGGGCTGTTTCTGCTGTTCGGTCCTCAAACAAACCGAGGTCGGTGGCTATTCGTAGTTCAGCGAGTGCGTCGCCTGCGGCGGCTGGAGCGGCTGCTTGTCATGCTGCTCGCTTATGGCGGTTTCGAAGCCTTGCGCGGAATACTGGAAGGCCATTCCGCATTCACCTCGCTCCGAGACACTGCGTTCGATTATTACCCATTGTTCGTGCTCCTGGGAGTCTGGGTCGGTTTGGAGAATGCCCGATTGCTGCGGAGGCTAATTCGCGCGCTGGCCTGGATCAACGGGTGCTACGGTCTGGCCTACGTCCTGTTTCTGAGCCGGTTGCCGTGGACGATGCCGGGAACGGCAACCGCGGCAAGTCCAGTTCCGCTATTTTCGCAGCCATACGGTTCGGCGATCGCACTGCTGGGGCTTTTGGCGTTTGAGCCGAAGCCGAGGCGAGTATGGCATCTGATTGCGCTGAACGGCTTCGTGTTGCTGGGGGTGCAGGTGAGGGCGGAGTGGTTGGGATTCGGTGTGGGGCTGCTCATGCTGGCATGGTGCACCGGGCGGGTGAAGAAGATGGTTGCAGCGGGGACCGTTTTTGTTGCACTTCTTGGACTGATGTACGTGACGAACATGAACCTGCCGTCGCCAAAAGGACGGGGTGGGGAAATTTCGGTGGATTACCTAGTTGCCCGCGCTGTCGCACCGCTGAACAAGGCAGCGGCCTCGAACTTGGCTTCGGCGAAACAGGCGAAGTTTTTCGCGGGTACGGCGGAATGGCGGCTTGCTTGGTGGGCGGCCATCTGGGCCAAGGTACACGCCAATCTGCCAAGCGCGTTGCTTGGCCTCGGCTACGGCTATCCGATCGGCAATTTAAATCCCGCCATCGAGCGGGGAACGTTCATTCAGACGCCGCACAGCGATTTCTTCTACGCCCTTGTCTTTTCGGGATGGCTGGGCGTAGTGCTGTTTGCGTTGGTGCAATTCGAGGTGCTGCGGCTGTTGTGGCGAAGCTACCGGATCACCGGACAGCCGTTTGGGCTGATGTGCTGGGCGGCGCTGTTGGCAGCGTCGCTGTTCGAGAACTTTTTCGAAGCGCCATTTGGAGCGATTCCATTCTATCTGATGGTCGGAATGGCGCTGGCCCCGGCGCTGTTGCAGCCACGCGGCGCGTGCGGGCGTATTTGCCGCGTACCCTGCGCCGATGAGGCGGCGAATTGATCCGTGCGGAGCCGCCGGCCGCAGTACCCCCTTGCGACGGGCAAGGGACCTGCGCCGCGCCGGCGCGGGATTGCGAGTAGCCGCGAATTGCTTGGAACGGCAATGAAGGTCGCTTATTTCCTGGTGGGCCGGGTGAACCCGAATGGGACGAATGGGGGCGATCGGGTGATCTACCACTTGGCTCGAACTACCGCGGAGTTGGGCGGCGAAGTCCTCATCGCAGGACTTTCGGAGAAACCACCCCTCGCGGTCAGCGGAGTTGCGATTCGCCATTTTGCTCCGCCGCGCAATCCCTTCTCGTTACCCTCGGGCCTCATCGATACCCTGCTGGCCTTCAAACCGGACGTTGTTCATTTCCACGATCTCTATCATCCGGGAAGCCCAATCCTTGCCCGGTGGTTGCGCCGATTGGGCATTCCCTACGCCATTTCGGTACACGGGGCCCTCATGCCGGGAGCGCTCTCGCAACGCCGGCTGACGAAAAATATGTACATCAGTTTCCTGGCACATTCTTACCTTCGCCGGGCTTCGTTGGCTCACGCTATGAGCAATGCGGAAGCGGAAGCAATCGCTCGTTTTGCTGTCGGGGTTCCGGCTGTCGTGGCGCCGCACGGCATCGAGGGTGTGGACCCGGTGTCCCTTGACGGTGGCTACCTTCGCGGCCGGTACCCCGAATTGGTGGGGAAGCGGATCCTCGGTTTTCTCGGGAGGCTGGACCCGGTAAACAAAGGGCTTGACCTGATTGTAGAAGCCTGCGCTCGGTTGCGCCTGGACAACGCAACCATCGTTCTTGCTGGACCGGACTGGAGGGGGCGGGCGGATTCGCTTCGGCAACGCGTGCGATCGCTGAATCTGCAGGGCAAGATCCTCTTTGCTGGACCGATTGCCACCGGGCCGGATGCCATCAAAGAGAAATTTGATTTTCTGGCATCGTGCGACGCTTTTCTCCATCCGTCGCGGTGGGAAGCTGGAATTCCATTTTCGGTCCTTGATGCGTTAGAGGTTGGCAAACCGTGTCTGGTGACGGATGCCGCGTTCTTTGGCGATTTTTTCCGCCGTAATCACGTGGGCCTACAAGTCGCCGCAACGGTTGACGGCGTGGCGAAGGGGCTGCTCTACCTCACCAATTCAAGTGAGGAGGACCTGCGAAGGATGGGAATGCAGGGGCGCAGCGCCGTTTTACGCGAGTTTTCGTGGGAATGGACGGCAAAAAGAATTCTCGACGGTTACGAGCGTGCCGCTAAGGTTCCTCGCCCCGATCAGGAAGCCGCGTGATGGTCATTCTGCTGATTCACAACTATTACCAGCAGCCTGGCGGCGAGGACGTGGTGATGCGCGCCGAACGCGAACTGCTGGAAGACCGCGGACATCGAGTCGAGCTTCTGGAGGCAAACAATTCGCGGATCGTGGGAATCGCCGGAAAAGTGACGGCGGCGCTCGGAACCGTCTATTCCCGAACAGGGAAGGACCGCGTGGCGGCGAAAATCGCCGAGCTTCGCCCCGATATCATTCACGTCCACAACTTCTTTCCTCTTTTTTCTCCATCTGTGTATGAAGCCTGCCGAGAAGCCGGAGTGCCCGTGGTGCAGACGGTGCAGAATTATCGCCTCATTTGTCCTGGTGCGTATCTGCTACGACGCGGGCGACCGTGTGAAGACTGCATCGGACGGAAATTTGCCTGGCGAGGAGTTATTCACGCATGTTATCGAGGCAGCCGGCTGGGAACGGCGACGGTTGCCGCGATGGCAGCGGTGCATCGGAAGATAAAAACCTGGGAAAACTCCGTCGGAGCTTACATCGCAGCCACCGAGTTCAGCCGCAGGAAACTGATCGAAGGCGGATTGCCGGCGAACAAGATCGTGGTGAAACCGAATTTCGTTGCTCGTCCTGGCAAGGTGGGCGAGGGCCGGGCTGGATTTGCGCTATTCGCCGGACGCCTGTCGCCGGAAAAGGGAATCGAGACGCTGTTTTCTGCCTGGAAACTCCTCGGAGACTCGTTTCCACTGAAGATTATCGGCGACGGCCCGATGAAAGAAGCGGCTAAGCAGGGGTCGACAAAAGGATTCGAGTACTTGGGGCCGCAGCCGCATGAAAGGGTGTTGGCGCTGATGCGCGAAGCGGCGCTTCTCGTGTTTCCTTCCATCTGGTACGAGGGTCTGCCCATGGTGATTCTCGAAGCGTTTTCGGTTGGCTTGCCGGTG
>JAKASH010000189.1 GCA_021828225.1 Acidobacteriota bacterium
GTCCGCAGTCACCAAGTCTCAAGCAGCCAGGTCCGTCGTCTTCTCTCTGAAGGCCATGTGGAGATTGCAGGCCGGATGCTCGGCAGACCCTACGCGGTTGTCGGGGCAATCACCTCGGGTGAAGGCGTAGGGCATAAGCAAACTGTGCCGACCCTCAATTTGAGCCCTGTCGACCAACAGCTTCCCAAGAAAGGCGTTTACATCACTCGAACCCGCATCGAGGGAAAGCTGCATGATTCGGTCACAAACGTGGGGCACAAACCCACCTTCGGCCATCACCGCCTCACTATTGAGACGTTTCTTCTGGATCTTCACGGAGAGATTCAGGCTGGAGAGATGGAAGTCGAATTTCTCCATCGGCTGCGGGATGAAATCAAATTTCCCAGCGCTGAGGCTCTGAAACTGCAAATTCAGCGCGACGTCCAGCGCTCACTAAAATTCTTCCGTCTGATGAAAGCACTGCGGGGAAGCGCATCCAAGGCCGACCGCTCCACTCCAGCCCAAGCGTAATCAATCAAGAGCCGAAACGGTTAGCGCATTACCGGGTCGGATAAAGCCGCTACCAGAAATAAGATTCAGGCATGAAGCGGTGGTCGCCGTTCGGCCCAGGGGCGTGCCGCCTCAAGCTGTGCCGCAAGCCGGAACAGCATCCCCTCTTCCCCAAAGCGGCCGAAGAAGTGCGTGCCGACCGGCAAGCCTTCCTTGTTCCAATAGAGTGGAACCGACATCGCAGGCTGGCCCGTGGCATTGGCAATAGGCGTAAATGGAACATACTCCACCGCGCGGTAAAACCCTTTCATGGGGTTATCCGGAGTCGCATCAAACGTGCCCAGCGGGACTGGAGGCTCAGCGAGAGTGGGAGTCAGCCAGATGTCATATTTTTCCATGAACCGCGCAACCTGGCGGGAGATCTGTTGCAAGACTGCGTGTGCCAGTAGATACGCAGATCCTGTCGTGCGCTGTCCCATCTCATAAAGCGCCCACGTAAGAGGCTCGAATGAGTCCTGTTTGGCAGGCTGGCCGGTCAAAAATGCAAGGGTATCAATCCCCGAAGCGCACCCGGCCGCCCATACAGTCGTGAACGCCTGCGTCAGCAATTGGCCGTTGATGTCCGGAGCGCCCTCGCTCACTTCGTGCCCGAGATCAGCACATAGCCTGGCGGCCTCACGAACGGCCTCCACGCAGTCAGGGTGAATCTTCGCGCCCGTGGCTGCTTTTGTTGTAAAGGCGATTCGCAGCCGGCCCGGATCGATCCCAGACTCCTCGGCATACGGCCGCACACAAGGCGGAGCCCAGTAAGGATCGCCAACGTCAGGCCCCGCAGTCGCATCCAGAAGAGCGGCACTGTCCCTCACCGAGCGCGTCACGGCATGCTCAACAACAAGACCTCCCATCATATCGCCCACATCCGGCCCAAGCGGATTGCGCGCCCGGGTGGGCTTGAGACCAAATATTCCACAGCACGAGGCCGGGATCCGGATGGACCCCCCGCCGTCATTTGCGTGCGCCGCGGGAACGATGCAGGCTGCTACTGCGACCGCCGAACCGCCGCTCGATCCTCCGGGCGAGCGGGCGAGGTCCCAGGGATTCCGAGTTGCGCCGAACAACCGCGGCTCCGTGGTGGGAACAATCCCGAACTCCGGAGTGTTCGTCTTGCCTAAAATAACAAACCCTGCCCGCTTCAGCCTGACGACGAGCTCACTGTCGTGGTCCGCGACGAAGTTGCGCATGAATGAGGTCCCCCATGTCAGGCGGACTCCGGCAAAAGAAGCCTGCAGGTCTTTCAGCAGAAACGGGACGCCGCGAAACGGTCCGTCAGGCAACTCGCCTTGGGCAGCTTCCCTCGCCTGCTCGTACATCGGAGTGATCACCGCGTTTAACGCGGGATTCAAACGCTCGATGCGTTCAATAGCGGCCTCAACCAGTTCGATGGGCTTCACTTGCTTCCGCCGCACCAGTTCCGCCAGCTCCGTTGCGTCCATAAAGGCGAATTCTTGGTCAGTTGACATCGATTCGTAACTCCCGGATTCACGAACGAAAGCGCATGAAGAAACCAGTATTGCAGCCTGCAAAATTTTTTGCCAGGCAAAAACCCTTAAGGCGGTTGCAGCGTCAGGCAGGCGCGAAATCTCGTAGAATGGGCAACTCCTCGGAGCTTTCCAGCAAATTCAAAGCGGCACGGATAATCTGATGCTGAAGCTTTTCGTCATTGGGTTTGCCTAAGGGATAGCCAAAAGGAAAAGGCACGTTCAAGCTTCGGGGCGGGCGGACTTTCCTGGTCACCATACGCAACAACGAGATCGAAACGGTTGGGATACCCGCCTTTTCAATGATGCCTGCTATCAGCCCGACCGACTGATTACACATCGGTCAGGCCGGAGTCAAAAAAACCGCGTCGACCCGGTCTTCTCGCAACATTGCGGTGACCCGCGGTGCCGAATCGGAAAGCAGCCTTCCGGGCGCCGTAATCGAACCCATAAAGCTGAAGTGCCGGTGGTTCAACTCTGAAATTTCCCCTCGCGCCACAAGTTCCCTGAAGCGGTCGAGCGGAAACACCAGGTTCATATCCGCCCTGGCTCCCGTCTGGTCGAAATCAGAGCTGCGCTGAGAAATCTTCAACTCGTGGACGTCGAGGGTATCGGGCAATTCGCGGAAAGAGAAATCACCGCCACGAAAAGCCATGTCGAATGGCGGCTGATTGGGAAGATGTAATCCTGCGGAGGAAACGAGGGCAAACTTTGACTGGCTTAATGGCTTCTCCAGGCGCGCGCCCGGAGCCCAGTCAGCCGTCCGGAAAGGGTACGTCTCGACATACAGGCGGTGAGTCAGCTTGAGGTCTTCAAGACGTGCCATCGTGGGAACGGACCAGTCAAACGGAGCTTATTTCAAGCGGCATGCGTATTTCAAGGGTGACGGGCCCCTTGCCGGCACTTGTTCGATTACCGGGGCGCGTCACGCCATAAATCAGGAATCTATTGAAGAGTGACCAGCGGGCTGTCAGGAGCAGAAGTGTCCACCACCTCTTCGCTGGAATCCGTTACCCGGCCTGCAGCCTTGTCCGCCACGAACCGTTCAATTTCCTCAAGCAGAGCCGGCACAATCTCCTCTTCCTTCACACGGCGGATGGCCTTCCCCTGGCGATAAATCATCCCATTACCTCGTCCGGCTGCGACACCCAGATCGGCTTCGCGCGCTTCGCCCGGGCCGTTCACGGCGCATCCCATCACAGCCAATGTGAGAGGCATCTTGATGTGGGAAGTGGCCTGCTCGATTTCACCCGCGATCTTGAACAGGTCAACTTCAAGCCGCCCGCAGGTCGGGCATGCAATCACGACCGGACCGCGGCTGCGAAGCTCAAGCGACTTCAGCAGTTCGTAGGCCACGCGAACCTCTTCCGTGGGATCGGTGGCCAGTGAAACGCGAATCGTATCGCCGATGCCCTCGGCCAGCATCATCCCCATTCCAACACAGGATTTAACGGTGCCGGAAAACTGCGTCCCGGCCTCGGTGATTCCAAGGTGGAACGGATAGTCGCAGCGATTAGCCAGCAGGCGATACGCCGCCACGGTAAGTTTAACGTTCGAAGATTTCAGAGAAATGATGGTGTCGCCAAAGCCCAAATCTTCCAGAATGTGAGTGTGATACTCGGCGCTTTCCACCATCGCTTCCGGAGTCGGGAACCCATACTTCTCAATAAGCCGCCGCTCGAGCGAGCCGGCATTCACGCCGATTCGGATGGGCACTTTCTGCTCCTGGGCTCGGCGCACCACGGTACGAACCTTCTCGGCGTCCCCGATGTTGCCGGGATTGATCCGCAGCTTGTCGATTCCAGCATCCAGCGCCATCAGGGCAAACTTATATTGAAAATGGATATCGGAGACCAGGACGGAATCAGGGCATTCCTTCCGGATTTCCTTCAGCGCCTTGGCCGCTTCAATATCGGGCACCGCCAGGCGGACAATTTCACATCCGGCCTGCTCCATCTGGTGAATCTGCTCGACGGTCTTTTCGACATTCCGCGTGTCAGTCTTGGTCATTGACTGCACGACAATCGGCGCATCCCCGCCGATCGTATAACGCCCCACTTTAACCGGTCGCGTCTTTCGCCTTTGAGGAAAATATTCTTTGTCGCTGAAATTCACGGTTGTCTGCCCCTGCTTGAAATTGGCGCAGCGTCACCCTCCTGCCATCAGGAGGGGCGCAACGTCTTAATGATATCGTTATACATAACGAAAACAAAGAGGAGTACGATCAGGACCACCCCCACCTGGATAACTCGCTCCTTGATTTGCAGGCTGAGGTCGCGCCGCATCAGGCCTTCAATCGCCAGCATGAAGATATGCCCACCGTCCATAACCGGGATGGGCAAGAGATTGATAATCCCCAGCTGCAAACTGATGAAAGCAACAAAAAGCAGAAGGTCCGAGATGCCTCGCCGGTAAGCTTCACCGGAAATCTGGGCAATTCCGATAGGCCCGGCAAGTGAGCGGCTGGACATCCGGCGAGTCACGATCTTTCCCAGCACATCAAACGTTTCCAGGAAATTCCGGTAATTATCCCTGACGGAGTGTTCCAACGCCAAACCCAACGGCAGCCTGCGAATCACATACTCAGTGTTCCGAATCGTCACGCCAATCCGCCACGCTTTCATTCCCAGAACGTCCGTGTACGCCGGCGCCAAATGGACCCGAAATTCTTTCGCACCGCGCAGCACGGTCAATTCAACCGCCTGGCCCTTGCCGTCCCTCAACTCCTGAACGATTAGCGGCCAGTAATAAATGGGCTTCCCATTGACCGCTACGATGCTGTCTCCCGATTCCAGCCCTGCCTTGCTTGCGGGCTGGCCAGGTTCCACCTTATCAATCACCAGGGGAACGTAAGGGTACCAGCCAGCTACTCCAGCACCGTCCGGCCCTTCCGCATGAGGAGTTAAGTTTGTGTCCAGGATCTTGCCGTCGCGATTGACTACAAGGGGGATAGTGTGCCCAGCACTTGTCAGGACCTTGAACTTCACGTCCTGCCATTTGGGCTCCCTGATATCGTCAAATTGAACAACTCGATCACCCGGCTTGAGTCCTGCCTCCGCCGCTGCCGATTGAGCCTCCACAGCGCCGATGACCACAGCCTGATCTTCGTAGGCGGGCTTCTGAAAATGGAACATGTAAAGCCCCGTGAGGACCGCAATAGCCAACACGAAATTCATCATGGGGCCCATCAGGACAATCACAAACCGCTGCCAGCGCGGGCGGGAAAGGAACTCGCTCGGATCACCGCTCAGGACAGCCGTAGGATCGTCGCCGACCATCTTGACGTACCCGCCGAGCGGCAGGACGCTCACCCGGTAATCGGTCCCACCTCGTTTGAATCCGAACAGGCGCTTGCCGAAACCCAGGGAAAAGGTCACGACGCCCACGCCAAACCCTTTGGCCGCCAGGAAGTGGCCCGCCTCATGAACAAAGACCATCACTCCCAGCACCACGGTGACGACAACGGCGTCAGTGAGGAAACTCGAAACCATACGTTAAACCTTTCTCCTGCTCACACAAATGCGCGCGGAGGGGCCATCGAACCCACCAATTCGCGTGCACGCACTCGGGCTTCCCTGTCGCATTCCAGGACGTCTTCCATTGAATTTAGATGCCTCTGGGGAGTCGCACGCATCACATTCTCAATCAGACGTGGAATATCGGGAAATCGAAGCTCTCCCTTGAGGAAAGTTTCCACAGCCACTTCATCCGCGGCATTCAGCACGCAAGGCATCACTCCGCCCTGTTCCAGGGCCGAACGGCCCAATTCGAGGCACGGAAACCGGCGCACGTCCGGCTCGCGAAAGTGTAAGCGTTTGGTTGCAATCAAATCGAGAAGGGGCAGGGTCCCGTTGGCAGCCACACGTTCGGGATAGGTCAGCGCGTATTGGATGGGAAGCCGCATGTCGGCAACAGAAAGCTGAGCCATCACAGACCCATCATTGAACTCGATCATGGAATGAATAATCGATTCCGGATGAACCAGGACATCAATCTGACGGGAGGGAAATCCGAAAAGCCAGCGGGCCTCAATAATCTCGAGGCCTTTGTTCATCAGGGTTGCGGAATCAATGGTGATCCGGCCTCCCATCTTCCAGACCGGATGTTTCAGCGCCTGATCAGGCGTTACCGTCTCCAATTGCTTGCGAGGCGTCCTGAGGAAAGGCCCGCCCGAACCGGTCAGGATAAGACGCCGGACCTCGTCGTGGGCTCCGGACCTGAGGCACTGGTGGATCGCGCAATGTTC
>JAKASH010000190.1 GCA_021828225.1 Acidobacteriota bacterium
GCGGCGGGCAGGCCTCCGTTACCTGCTGACGGTGAGCGGCGGAAGCGGTCCGGACGATCTGGCCTCCGGAATCCCCATCGCCGCGCGCTATGACTGGATTTACACGACGGCGGGCATCCATCCGCATGAGGCCAAAGGCGCCGAGCAAAGACATTTCGAGATGCTGCGGAAGGCGGCCGGCGAGCAGAAGGTGGTCGCCATCGGAGAGATCGGGCTGGATTATTATTACGACCATTCGCCGCGCGAGGTTCAAAAGCGGGTTTTGATTGAGCAGTTGCAGATTGCCAGGGAAGCCAGGCTACCGGTGATCATCCATTGCCGGGACGCCTGGGCCGATTTGAAAGAAATCGTCGCCCGGCACTGGGCAGGATCGGGCCAGGAAGGCATTCTCCACTGCTTCACGGGGAATCGGGAGGATGCGTTCAGGTTTCTAGACTGGGGATTCATGATTTCCTTTGCGGGAAACGTGACCTTCAAGAAAGCAGAGGATATTCGGGGTGTGGCCCGCGAAATTCCGCTTGACCGCCTGCTGACGGAAACCGACAGCCCCTATCTGGCGCCGGTGCCGAACCGCGGCAAGCGCAATGAGCCGGCTTTTGTGCTGGACGTCGTCCGCCAGCTCGCCGAGCTTCGCGGAAAGAGTCCCGAGGAAATGGGAACGCTGGCAGGCCGGAATTTCGCGGACTTTTTTGGCCTTGAATGACAGGAAATGGGGACCAGAAAAGCTGTTTTGTGACGACAGGCTTTCCTTTGGAGAGCTTTTGTGGGACGATAAAAAGCCTGCGCTGCACTTTTAGCGCCTTAATAGCCAGTGGCAACAGGTTTTCATAAAGGATGAAGGTGGCAGGAGAAAATCAACGCTTGGCGACTCCCAAACCCCTGACGGTCCGGGAAGTGTTTGACCTGGTTCGGGCGGACCTTGAGAAGGTGGAAAAAGAGTTCTGCGAGCAGACGGTCTCCAGCATCCAGGCCATCACGGAAATCGGCCAGTACCTGCAGGTGAGCGGCGGAAAGCGCCTGCGCCCGGTGCTGGTGCTGCTGGCATCCAAACTGTTCGGGTTTGAAGGCCCCTCCGCCATTCGCATGGGCGCTGCGTATGAAATGATTCACAGCGCCACGCTGGTCCATGACGACGTGATTGACAAGGCCGAGACGCGACGCGGCCAGCCTTCCATCAATTCCCGCTGGGGCAACCACATGAGCGTGCTCGCGGGAGACTGGCTTTATATGCAGGCGTTCAGCGTCGCGTTGCGCGAGCGGAACTTCAAGATCCTCGACCTGCTGATCGGCCTGACCCAGGTGATGGTGGAAGGGGAGCTGCTGCAACTGGCTTACCTTCAAAAGACTGATCTGACGGAAGACGACTACTTCGAGCTGACCTATCGCAAGACCGCATGCCTGTTTTCGGCGTGCCTGCGCACGGGAGCGCTGCTGGCCGATCGACCGGATGAGGAAGAAAATCTTCTGGCTTCTTACGGCATCAACTTGGGACTGGCCTTCCAGTTGATCGACGACGTTCTGGATTTCACCTCTTCCGAAAAGAAGCTTGGCAAACCCATCGGCAATGACCTGCGGGAAGGCAAGGTTACGCTGCCGATGATCTATCTGCTGCAGGCATGCACTCCGGAGGAGGCGCAGAAGCCGGCGCGCGTCTTCCAGGACGGCGGTTTCCAGAATGTGACGTTTGCCGAAATCGTGAAAATGGTGGAACGTTACGGGGCTCTGGATGCAGCCCGGAACAAGGCGAAGGAGTTTGCTGAGGAGGCCAAACGTTGCCTCCGTATCTTCCCGGAATCTGTTTATAAAGACGCCCTGATGTCGCTGCCGGACTTTATCATCGCGCGCGAATCCTGACCCTTTTATTCCCTCGACGTTGCATGAAGTCTCCCCGCGAAATTGAAATCAAGCTGAAGGTTGAAGATCCGCGCGCCCTGAAGCAGCGCCTCGAGGAGTGCGGCTTCGTGGTGGTGGAGCGGCGCCACTTTGAGAGCAACATCGTCTTTGACTACCAGGATTCGCACTTGCGCAGAGCCCGGTCGCTGTTGCGCCTGCGGAACAAAGGGAACCGTCACATCCTGACCTTCAAAGGGCCGCCGCACGCCTCGAATTCCTATAAGATCCGGACTGAAATCGAGATGGAAGTTGACGACGGAGACACACTTCAGCAGATCCTTAAAGCCTTAGGCTTACGTTCAACCTTCCGTTATGAGAAATACCGGACGGCCTACGCCGAAAAGGGGCGACGCAAGACCGAAGACATTCCTCTGCTCGTCTATGACGAAACCCCTATCGGCCCTTACATTGAGCTGGAAGGTCCGGGGAAATGGATCGACCGGATGGCACGCCGGCTGGGATACCAGAAAAGGGATTACATTACGGCGAGTTACGCGGCTCTCTATCGGAAACAATGCCGCAGGAATGGGGTCAAACCGGGGGATATGGTTTTCTCCCGCAATAATTCTTGATTGGGTTCTTGCATTGGTTAGGCTATAATTACACTGGTAGTCTCCAGAAGCGTATCCGCATCAGAAGGAGTTTGAAATGGACGGTTTGCTACAACCAACCCATCTGTTCTTTATCCTGTTGATCGTTTTGATCATCTTCGGGCCGGGAAAGCTGCCCGATCTTGGTCGAGGATTAGGAAAAGGTATCAAGGAATTTAAGGACGCCATCAAAGGCGGAATCGATAAGCCGGCGGAAAAGACCGAAGAAGGAAAGAAAGCCTGATCATTTTCTCCCTTCTGGTGGATGCTGCGTAACACTTCTGCGAAACCTCAGGCTCTTCCCCCTAACAGCAAGGGTCTTGGAGTGATGTATCCCAGGGCCGCGGCAGGATATCGCATCAGTGGTTTGCCGGTCAGAGCGTTTTTCTTGTGTATCCTCAGCACCCTGATCCTGAGCGCGCTGGCTTGGCCGCATTGACGGGCATTTTGGGGCTGTGTTATAAATTGGAGTTTCGGCTGAATTCTATTCCGGCTGCAGTTGTACACTCCTCGGTAGCTCAATGGTAGAGCATTCGGCTGTTAACCGAAGGGTTGCAGGTTCGAGTCCTGCCCGAGGAGCCAACATTCCAAAGGACTTAACCCACAATCCAGAATTCTGAAAAGTACCAATTCGTACCACTTCATTCTCCCAACAGAGTCTTGACGACCGCCGTGTTGGCTTTCCGGTGCTCGGGCGTTAGAGTTCGATCAAGTCCGTAGACCTCCGCCGTCACCTTTACATTGGCATGCCGCATCAGGTCCTTCTGGACCTCCAACGGAGTGCCGCAACGTTTCAGGCTTGCACGGTAGGTGTGCCGGAAGGTATGCCAACCGACCTTGCCGACTTCGGCTCGATCAGCCGCAGGCTGGAAGTAGTCCTTCACGATCATCGCCTGCCACCTGGGTCTGCCAGAGTCACCAGCAAAAACGAAGTCTGAATCGGCGACGTAGTGCGCCTCACCTCGCCAGTTCAGAAGCGCAGTTGCAATTGCTGGATCAAGTGGCACGGTCTTGCCATTGATATCAAGCGGAGTGTAGTGGCGGGTCGTGAGGGCGAAACAAAAACTGAGGCATCAGAAAAGCCCGTGCCACTTGACGTTGGTCCACCGCAAGGCAACCACCTCACAAGCCCTCAGCCCAGTGCAACCTGCAAGTATGGCCATAGACCTGTAAGGTTCCTTTAACTCCCCCAGCAAAGCTTGAAACTGCTCTGGTGTCAGGACACGAGGAATTCTGAGCCGTTTGCTGCTTTGCCGAACCAACTGAATCGGATTATGGTCGACCAACTTCCAGCGCCACGCCCACTGAAAGAGCAGGTAAAAAGCGTTCCTGATATGGGCTTTGGTTTTAGGTGCAAGAGGCTTTTCTGTTTTCTTGCCCCGAAGAGATTCAAGCCAATCCATCACCGCCATGGTGTCAACCTGGTCAAGATAAAGATCCCCCCATTGCGGTCGAATGTATCCTTCGAAGTAAGTTCGATATTCGGCCTGAGTTTGGAACCGCCGCCCTTTCGGCAATTCGTCCTTCACAAAACGATCAATCAAACCACCCACTGTCACACGGTGAAATCCTGCCTGGCGGCTTTGAGTGTTGATCTGCATGCGAAGGTGCTCAATCGCCCTCAATGCGGCGGACTTCGATGGAAATCTCTCAATTGTTCCGATCAACACTGACTTCCGTTTCCCGTCTTCGAAGTAGCAAAACTGCCAAACATCCGGTCCCTTCTTCCGCTTGCGTCTTACCAAATCCCCGTACTGATATCGTGCCTGCATAAAATCCTCCTTTTAAAACGAAGGTTCTATGCGGCACGGCTGGCGTTCAGAGTTTAGCTTAGCCTCCACCCACGACTCAAGCGCGGATGTCCGATACCGCCAGAATTTTCCACCCTTCAAGGCCGGAACCTCTCCCGCCTTCGCCCACCGCTCTAAAACTTTCGGATTGACTTTGAGTATCTTCGCTGCTTCCGCTGATGTTAACAATGGTTCCATACCGCTCTCCCCAGGCTGGCGGCGGGAGTCCTCCCGCCATGATCACCCTTCACACCTTTTCCCGGACCTCGCTCACGCCCCGCCGTTCGCCGGGGTGTCATTCCGCCTTGCCGCCCGCCCTTCCCCGGCCATCTTGCGGCATTTTGTCCCCGCCACGGCGGCGAAATTGGGGTTGCGCTTCCAGGGCGCCTCGCGGCGCTTAGCGTGGAGGCAAGGAAAATGGCTCCGGCGAGTCGGGGCTTGGCTATCTTCATCCTCCCAGTGCCATTGCCATCAAGGTCGCCGGGCTTCGACGCCCTGAGGGCGAAGCCGGCGACGTCACGATCGCTCATCTCTGGCGCCGTGCTTTCGGACGAAAGCGTCAAGCGTCTCCTGGCATGCCAGGCATCCGTAGGGGAGCCAGCCGCAATAGCTGTTCGGCTGCCCCTCGGCGTTGTGGCCGATGTTGTCGATGAGGCGCCGGAACCCCGTGCCCGGCTGCTCGTTCTCAGCCAGCCTCCATCCGCGGTGGCAGACCTCCGGGCTCCCCACGTTGGTGCAGGGGTGGCTGAACCGCACTATCCGGTTTTCCCAAACCTTCTCGCCGGTCTCCTCCACAGCGTTGAGGGCGGTCTCATACGCCTTGGCTGCGTCAAGGATTTCCTTGGCTTGCGCCGCAGAGTTGAAATCGTACTGGTCATCCCCCCGCGTGGCTTCTATGAGCAGGTATGGTGTCGAAGTCTTTTTCAAAACCAACCGTGGAGAAGCATGACCTTTCCGTGACGACGTCAGTGCCAGGGAAGGTCTCGCCCTTCTCCAGGATGGCGTGGGCGTGGTCGCCCCAGTCGTCGTTGGCGTACGGGCGGTCAGGTCGGCGGTACCAGAGACCCACGGAACCATCATCCATGATTCCCACCCTGAACGGTCCGAGCATCCGGTCCGGACCGACGTATGCCACGATGTCGCCGTTCTTGAAGGTTTCAGGCGCCTGTGCGAGCTGCGCACGCAATTTCTTTAAGATCGCCTCAGCCCCAATCAATTCGGGCTGACATTCGTTGAGCCGCTTCCCCGCCCGGCCGGTCTTGCGGGCGCTCTCGCTGAGTTTTGTTGCTAATTGCGGTGATATGTCCTTCATTTTTTCATCTCCTCATTCATGTCGGCGGTAGGTCGCCACCCTGATTTGCGTACGGTCCAGCTTGGCTGCCGCGACGCCCTTGCGGGCGTTTCGCCGGGCTCGCGCCGGCTCGTCAGGCGGCGTCCTTTCCGTGTTTCTCTGCCACCGCAGGCAGCCCACCGCCTTCTTGTAGCGTTCAAGCTGGTGGGAGAGCATCCCTCAGTGGTTCCGGGCAGCGTCCACCGAGGCTTCCAGATGGTTGTCCATCATGAGGGAAAACGCCCTCACCCGTTCGGCGAAGCAGTTGACGGTCTTGTCCCGCTCGTGCTTGAAGAACTCCACCGGATTGAACGTCGCCACATGGCAGCCCTTCGGGCACATGGCTTCCGGTTTGCGCATCACTTCGGCGGCTTTAGCTTCAATGGCCTCCATGTTGGTTCCCCCTTCCTTTTGCCCTGTCATTTCTTGTCCCCTTCTCGCCGGTCCGGCGTCCGCCCCGGCTGCCACGCCTCTCTCAACTCAGCTTCCGAATCTGGCGCCTCCAGCCGGTTGACAATCAGCATTGACAATTCGCCCTCCGGCTTCGTGGCGGGCATGCTCACGTGCTTTGTGGCGGTCCTTGCCTTGAAGGTTCTCGACAGAGTACGTGGAAGTCGAAGAGGCTGCCACCGCCCTGGGTAAGCAATATCAGCACTGG
>JAKASH010000191.1 GCA_021828225.1 Acidobacteriota bacterium
ATAGTCCCCACGAGCAATCACCGCGAAGTCAATGTCGCCGTCGTTGTCAAAGTCGGCGGCAGCCAGGCCTCGTCCTGCGATCGGGTGCATGAAATCCGGGCCGAGATATTTCGACACTTTTGCGAACTTGCCATGGCCGAGATTGCGGAACATCAACTTGGGTTCCTTGTAGGTGACCTCGGTGTGGTAAAGGTTGATGTTGTCGAGCATGGCGCCGTTGGCTTGCATGACATCGGGCCAGCCGTCATTATCGTAGTCCGCGAACAGCGCAGCGACCCCGCTCAGGAAAATGGCGCTGTTCCCGATCCCGCACTGGTACGTTACGTCGTCGAATGTCCCGTCATGGTTGTTGTGGTAGAGGCGGTCTAATTCGAAATCGAGGTGAGTGATATAGATGTCGAACCATCCGTCGCCATCCACGTCCGCCGCATCAATTCCCATACCGGCTTCATACTTGCCGTCCGCGCTGGCCGCGATTCCGGAAATGAAAGAGACGTCCTTGAAGGTTCCGTCATGCTGATTGATAAAAAGGAAATTCGGCCAAGTATCATTGGCGACGGCAATGTCCGGCCATCCGTCGTTATTGAAGTCCGCGGTGACGACGCCCATGCCTTTGGCTTCCGGAATCCCGATGCCGGATTTGATACTGACGTCGGTGAATGTGCCGTCATGGTTATTGTGAAAGAGCTTGAGATGCTCCCCGCGGTAATTGTCGGGCGAGCAGTAGGCGCGGTAGCCGGGACGGTGTTCGCCGCACCAGATATTATTACTGGGTGACCACTGGAGGTAATTGCAGACCAGCAGATCGAGCCAGCCGTCCTTGTCGTAATCAATCCATGCCGCGCTGGTGGACCACATGCCTTTGTCGGCGAGGCCGGCTTTTTCCGTGACGTCGGTGAAAGTTCCGTCGCCGTTGTTGTGGTAAAGGATGGCGCTGCCATAGCCGGTCACGTAGAGGTCGGGATAACCGTCGTTATTGTAGTCGCCAACGCAAACGCCCTGACCGTAATGGCCCTCGCCACCGACTCCGGCCTTTTCTGTGACGTCAGTAAAAGTTCCGTCGCCGTTGTTGTGATAGAGCGCGGAGCGCAGCGGGTGCGGCGGCGTATAGGCGGGGGTGGCGGCTGACTGGACGAAGTAAAGGTCGAGCATGCCGTCCTGGTCATAGTCGATCCAACCCACGCCCGTTCCCATCGTCTCCAGGTAGTATTTCTCTTTGCTTTCAGTGGCGTCCTGCTTGAAGGTAATACCGGCAGCCTGGCGGACGTCAGTAAAACAGACCGGAATAGTTCCTGGTGCAACTTGGTGCGTTGCCGCACGTCCTTTCAGACTCGAGCCGAGGGCGAGCAGGGCGCCAACGCCTGCCGTTCCCATGCCTTTCAGTAATTCGCGCCTTGATACTTTCTTGCCCAATTTGGCTCTCCCTGGAATGCCCGCTGCAGTTTAGAAGCTCTTTATTCAACGCTGTAATCAAAAATCAGCGGAGGGTGCCGTAGGAGACCAATACCAATCCCGCCGCTGCTTACCCCATTGGCGACATTAACTATAACGTGCAACCACAGTTTTTCTCAATTGTTCAGCCGGGGTTCGAAGGGCTTCTGTGTTGTCATATGGACCAGCCATTCGAAGCAGTGCCTCCCACCGTAATCGATGCGGTAAAGAAGTTTACTTAAGGAGTATTGCAGATTATAGTGACGCGGCCGTCTATAGCGCCAGTGTCCCCACCGGCGCATTTCGGCGCTGAGGACAGCGCCGCTACAAGAAATGCTGTCTCTATGATTTGCAGTCCTCTGTAAACTGTGTTTACAGTACGCCCGAAGGATTTTGAATGCCAGGCGGCACCGGATTTCATGCTGGCCACGGAAGCAGTCCACGGCCTTGTGCCGCACGCACGAAAATCGGTTAAGATGAAGGGGTAGTTCCTGTTGAGTCCGATGGTCATAACCGAGATCTTTAAATCAATTCAGGGGGAGTCTACTTTTGCAGGTCTTCCCTGCGTTTTTGTTCGCTTTACCGGCTGCAATCTTCGCTGCCACTGGTGTGATACGGCTTACGCCTTCTACGGCGGGCAAAGGATGACTCCCGAACAGGTTCTGGATCGCGTGCGCTCGATGGGTGGAAAGCTAGTGGAGATGACAGGCGGAGAGCCGTTGCTTCAGAAGGAGACCGTCGAGCTTGCAGATAGTCTCCTGGCTGAAGGCTACCGTGTTCTGGTTGAAACCAGCGGGGAGCGGTTTATCGGGGGACTAGCCCGGCCCGTGGTAAAGATTCTGGACGTAAAGTGCCCGGGGAGTGGGGAGAGCGGAAAGTTTGCCTTTGAAAACCTCGATGCGCTGGAGCGGAAAGATCAGGTCAAGTTTGTTGTTCTCGACGAAAAGGATTACCTCTACGCGCGTGATTTCATGACCACGCATCGGCTTGCTGAGCGCGTAGGCGAGATCATTTTTTCGCCGGTCTTTGGCCAGTTGGCGCCTCGACAGCTTGCCGAATGGATCTTGCGCGACAACCTCGATGTGCGGGTAGGATTGCAGCTCCATAAATTTATCTGGGACCCCGAAATGCGGGGAGTCTGAAATGGAGCTCGTTCGGCGACCGGCAAGTGCAGCGCGGGCTGCTCTGCCGATTTGAAAGGAGCAAGTGCTTTGGTGAGTGATGCACGACCATCTGCTCATCGCCCTCTGGCCGTGGTTCTTGCCAGCGGTGGGATGGACAGTTGCGTGACGACTGCCATTGCCAGCCAGGGCTATTGCCTGGCGCTTTTGCATGTGGCCTACGGCCAGCGAACCGAGGGAAGGGAATTGCAGGCTTTCAACGCGCTTGCGGATTTCTATCAGGCTGAACAACGGAGAGTATGCCGGCTGGATCATCTTCGGCAGATTGGAGGCTCCAGCCTCACTGATCCGAGCATTCCGGTCGAGGCCGCGAACCTGAAACGCAAAGAGATTCCTTCGAGTTACGTACCTTTCCGAAACGCCCATTTTCTTTCCATTGCCGTGTCCTGGGGGGAAGTCCTCGGTGCGCGCAAGATTTTCATCGGCGCGGTGGCGGAAGACAGCTCGGGTTACCCCGACTGCCGGCCGGAGTATTACGCGGCCTTCAATCGCCTGATCGCTCTGGGAACAAAGCCTGAAACCGATCTCGAGATCGTGACGCCGGTTATCCACATGCGCAAGAGTGAGATTGTGCGAAAGGGATTTGAACTTGGGGCTCCGCTGCATCTTACGTGGTCCTGCTATCAGGGGGAGGATGTTGCGTGCGGCTTTTGTGACAGTTGTGCTCTTCGCTTGCGGGCCTTTCAGGAAGCAGGACTCGAAGATCCCATTGCGTATGCCGTCCGTCCGCGGTACACTCCGCAGGAATCGCCTGCCGGCTGAGGTTCTTGTAATGTGTCTGGCGCAAAGATAAAGTTGAGCATCAAAAGTTATAAAGCTAAAATAATTTTTTTGGTAGCTTGAGTTGAGGAGGTTAGAGATGAAGTTTTTGTCAACGCGAAAGATTCTGGGACTTGCCTTCGCTTTCGCGGCGTTGGGTATAGGGTTGCCAGCCTATGCTCAGACCGGCGGGGTGTCGGGAAAAGCCATTCTGCAAGATGGCAAGCCGTGTGTGAAGTGCATTGTTCTGATTGAGCGACAAGAAATCAAAGGGGTTTATAAGACCAAGACGGACAAGAAGGGCGAATACGTCTATATCGGCTTGCCAATAGGAAATTACAAGATCACCCTGCAAAGTCCCAGCGGACAACAGCTCTTCTATATCATGAAACACATCGGCCTGGGTGAACCCGAGGAAGTGGATTTTAATCTTCCTAAAGAAGCGATCCGGCAAAAGCAAGAGCAGCAGGCAGAGGAGAAGGCAAACCCCCAGATGGCAAAGCAGGCGGAAGAACAGGCAAAGGAAGAGAAGCAGTTCAAGGGCCTGAAGCAGGTCTTCGACCAGGGGAACGCCCTATATAATCAGGGACAGTATAAGCAGGCGGCCGCCGCGTTTGAACAAGCAGTGCCGCTTGCCAAGGGCAAGAACCTCCCTGTCGTCCTGTCGCGCTTGGCTGACACCTACTCAAAGGCAAAGGAAAATGACCAGGCCATTGCGACTTATCAGAAAGCTCTTGCACTGACTCCCGATGACGCCGCTCTGCACAATAATCTGGGAAGCGTATACGCCAGCATGGGCAAATTTCAAGACGCACAGGCGCAATTCGAGAAGGCTGCAACGCTTGATCCGACAAATGCCGGGCGTTATTACTTCAACATCGGCGCCATCATGTATAACGCTGGAAAGATGGACGATGCGCTGACGGCCTTCAAGAAAGTCATCAGCGTTGATCCCAAGAATGCTGAGGCTTATTACCTTGAGGGACAGGCTTTAATGGGGAAGGCGACGATGACGGCGGATGGCAAGGTTAAAGCGCCTGCCGGAACCATCGAGGCTTTCCAGGAATATCTGAAACTTGATCCCAACGGACCGAATGCCGCTGCTGCAAAGGCGATGATTGCGACTCTGCAGGGCAAGGTATCCACGCAATACAAGAAATAGCGCGGATAGTTCCATTACGGAGATGCGGAGGCCCCGCCTCGAATCAAAAGGCGGGGCTTTCATATGCCAACAACCCTTCAGGTAAAAACAGCTTTTTTACTGGCCTTCCTTGTGGCGCTGGCGCTTCCCTTAAAAGCTGACACGATTTATCAGGCTACCGCCCAGGGAAAGGAACAGGTCATCCAGCGAAACGCGATTCTGATCAAGCAGGATTCGTATTCCCTCGTTTACAAGCATTTTGACCTGCCCGACATGCGTGTTGAAAGAGTCCAGTTGTCGAAAGGCAGCTTGCCCTACACCGTTGACATCAGCACGCCGCAGCAAAGGGCGCGCATTGTCGATCTCTGGAAGCAGTTTGGCTATACGGCCAGTGTCACGGATACAAACGGCAAGACCACGCTGGTCTATGACGCCTATATTGATTTCTACCCTCCTCATGGTGAAGGGTCGCTGCTTGCGGCCGTCTCGCCCGTTACTTCTTTCCCCTTGCAACTGAACGCGGGTGGAGCGGATGTTCAGTCCTTTTCGGAAATCGCTCGGGTTGAATTTCAAAACGGTGAGATTACGCTCACACTCAGAAATGGTCGCGTTGAACGCGGCAGGTTTCTAATGCCCACCACCAAGCCTGCCGAAGCCCGGTTTCTAGGTATTACCGACATGTACAATCCCGCAAGCGACGATGTTTTCGATTTCTCGGAGCCCCTCTATCGTCTAAGGGCAATCGTGTTCCAGCAGTGAAGTTCCGGAAAGATAGCGCTTAGTCTTGCCTCAACGGGTTTGCCCAGGCGGAACCTGAATACTTATTAAATCAGACGGTTCTGTGCGCCTTGACGCCTTGGCACGAGAGTCCTTACATGGAATTGCAACTTACAATGACCACATTTATTGTAGCGGCGCTGTCCTCAGCGCCGAAAGCCGCCGGTGGGGTCCGATCTGTGGGCTCCGACCGAGTCCATCGGACTCCGGCCAACGGAGACACCGGCGTCACAGGACTGATTGCTTTCCTAAAACCCGCAGACAAAGTTTGACAGCCGGAATAGTTTCCTTGTATTTTGACCGCCGGGACATTCTTCAGCCGATTGATCTCAAAGGGCTGTAAGGATATGCGCATCAGACGGAATATGACGAACAGGATTTTTTCGATTCGGCGATTCGAAAATCAATGACGCAACGTCTTTCTTCAGAGGTTGAGCCTGCACCGGCGCCGTTCTTTGCGGGAACTTACTGGCACACTGTCCTCGCGTGTTTTCTGGGCTGGATGCTGGACGCCTTCGATTTCTTTGTTGTCGTATTTCTGGTCGGCACGCTGGCGACGAGCTTCCAGGTATCGAAGGCGGATATCATCTTAACTCTGACCGTCACGCTAGCGACGCGGCCTGCTGGCGCTTTCATCTTCGGCATTCTTGCCGATCGCTTCGGCAGGCGCATATCCCTGATGGCGAATGTCCTCTTCTATTCGGTCATTGAAGTGCTTTGCGGTTTTGCTCCCAGCTTTTCAGTCTTTATTCTTTTGCGGGCTCTCTACGGCCTCGGCATGGGGGGCGAGTGGGGCATCGGAGCCTCTCTGGCCATGGAGAGCGTGCCCCGGCGCTGGCGCGGAGTTCTTTCTGGCGTTCTTCAAAGTGGTTATTCCATTGGTTACCTTCTGGCCGCCGTGGCGGCGCGCTTCATCCTGCCCGTGTGGGGCTGGCGCGCGATGTTCTGGGT
>JAKASH010000192.1 GCA_021828225.1 Acidobacteriota bacterium
CCAATCAATCGCGATTCTTGGGTGCGAGGTATCATTTGACCGGGCTATTACTTTCCTGATAGATTCGAATGTTTTAGCTCTTGTCTCTATTTTCAACGGACACTGGGAGCTATTACCAGGCGTGTGTGGCCTGCGATTGCTTACGATGCGTATATTTTATTAGGAGAATCAAGACACAATGGCTACAGATGGTCACGAGAGAATTGGAATCCTGACGGGTGGCGGAGACTGCCCCGGACTGAATGCGGTGATTCGTGCTGTGGTTCGCCGCGCACTGATGTTGAACTATGAGGTTTACGGAATCAAGAACGGCTGGCTGGGTCTGGTGAAGGGCACAATCGAGCCTCTTGATCTGATGAAGGTCTCAGGCATCTTGCCCCGGGGTGGAACAATCCTGGGAACATCGAGGACGAATCCTCTGAAGAAGGAAGAGGACAAGAAAGCGCTGCTGGCTAATCTGAAGAAATTCGATCTCAAATACCTGATTGCGATTGGGGGCGAGGATACACTCGGCGTGGCACGCCAGCTTGCAGCCGAAGGGATAAAAGTCGTCGGGGTGCCCAAGACAATTGACAACGACGTCGAAGGAACCGATCAGACTTTTGGTTTTGACACAGCGGTTTCGATTGTAACCGAGGCCATTGACCGGCTCCATACCACAGCCGAATCCCACCAGCGCGTCATGGTTGTGGAAGTCATGGGCCGACATACGGGCTGGATTGCTGTGACGGGCGGCCTGGCTGGAGGCGCTGATTGCATCCTCATTCCGGAACAGCCGATGACCATCGATCAGATTTGCCAGGTCCTGGCGAAACGGCATGAGAGAGGGCGCCTGTTTTCGATCGTCGTAGTGGCGGAGGGTTTCAAGCTGGCTGGCGTGGAAGATGTGGTGACAAAGGACCAGAAGCTTGACCAGTTCGGCCACGTTCACTTGGGCGGGATTGGAGAAGTGATTGCCGCTGAGATCGAAAAGCAGACGGGGTACGAGACTCGCGTGACGGTCCTTGGACATACGCAGCGCGGAGGTTCTCCTACAGCCTTTGATCGCGTGCTCGGTACCCGGTATGGAGTGAAAGCTGTCGACCTGATTCACGAACACAAATACGGGAACATGGTTCGCCTGCAGGGAAACAAGATAGATTACATTCCACTCAAAGACGCAATGCACAAGTTGAAGTTTGTGGATCCCGAGTTGATCCAGACGGCGGAAATTTTCTACGGATAGTAATAGTAATGGTTACCGATGGTTTCCCGCGCCCGGCCCGTGCCGGTTCCAACATCCTTTGCCGCAGGGAGCGGCAGACCGGAGGGCCGGGCGTGGCATACCGTACCATCGGTACGTCTTTGAAAGATTCTTTTGCCGATGGGGTTTCTGTTTAACGGTGGGCCGGGGAAGCGATGGTTTCGCGTACGCTATTGCGGGTTAGTTCCGAGATTTCGGCGGCAATCTCTTCCAGCGCAGCGTCCGGAAGACATGCCAGTGCTGCGTTGAACCCCAGAAGGGTTTCCTTGGAGAGCAGATCCAGATCGTGGAAGTAAAGATCAAGCTGAGTCAAGGTCCACGCGAACAACTTGCTGTCTCTTTCTGCACTGCGATTGGCCTCTTCGAAATCCTCGCTGAGCACGGCAGTCGCGCGGCGCAGCAGCCGCAAGTGCAACTGGAACCGGAGCTTTGATCGAAAAACAAACTGGTCCAGGACGCCATGCCGTCTGAAGAACTCGTTCATCGGTTGCGAACGGAAAGAACGGGCGTTAAGATTTCGCGGCGAGATGGGGGACTGGACCATGGGTAGATACTTGAGAGAGATGCTTTGCAAATTCACGGTCAGTCCAACAAGCCGGGACCATTCGCTCTCAAACAGGCTGAGGATTCGACGAGCAATGTCGGGATGCCCCGAATTCCGTTCCTCGATGGCGTCGTTAAGCAGGACCCCAAGAATTGTGATATGGGCTTCGATTTCTGAAGCGATGGGCTCGTACAAAGGACTGGAATTGTGCTCTCGATTGCGTTGCGCAGCAATCAGGGCAACGGATTTGTCGCCCATATGAAGAACACGCCGAAGCACGACAGCAACTACGAGCAGAATGCCGGTTTCGAGAAACCAGATCATATGCGTTACCTAATATAAACAAATGTTGCGAAACTTGCAAGACCAAAGTAGCCTATCTTTTAAATTTTTTCTAAGGTACGCTGCGGACTGTTATCATGAGAAATTTTGAATCCGGCCGGCGTAGTTTTCTTGACACTTTTTTGAACAGGTTCCTATAATGCGTTTTTCAAACCCTTGCATTTGGGACGACGAGGGGGCAGTTTTGTGGAGCCTGCAGGAATCGTGACGGCTGTGTAACTTATTTATCTTTAAATAGTTACAAGATCTGTATCACCAATATTGGAGCTATCAAGAATGTTGATCGAAGGGTTGAAGTAGGAGTTAACAGCATTGTCCATATCCAGTAAGGAAAATCAGGAGCTAACGCTACAGCGGGAGAAGAAACTTCAAGCCATTGCCGACTTGGGTTTTGAGCTTTATCCCCGAAAGTTTGACTTTAGTCATACTATCCCTCAAATTTTGGCTACATATTCCGGGCAAACTGCCGAAAATCTGATCACAAACAAGGTCCAAGTCCGGGTTTCCGGGCGCGTGATGACCATCCGGCCTCACGGGAAGGCCGGTTTTGCCCATCTCCAGGGGGAAGGCGCCCGGCTGCAGGTCTATGTTCGACTGGATGCGGTGGGCGGACGCGACTTTGAGCTATACAAGCTGCTGGATTTGGGAGACTTGATCGGAGTTGAGGGGTATCTGTTTCGGACACGAACCGGCGAGTTGACGGTGCATGCCGAGCATGTCTGCTTTCTTGCGAAGGCGCTTCTTCCTTTACCGGAAAAGTGGCATGGGCTGACTGATGTTGAGATTCGATATCGCCAGCGTTATCTCGATTTGATGGTCAATGACGAGGCTCGTCGGGTTTTTGAGCGGCGCGCGCGGCTGATCAAGGGGTTACGCGAATTTCTGGAGGCCCAAGGCTATGTTGAGGTTGAGACGCCAATGATGCAACCGATGGCCGGCGGCGCCATGGCACGCCCGTTCGTGACCCATCACAATACACTCGACATGGATCTCTATCTCCGCATCGCTCCGGAGCTTTATTTGAAACGGCTGATTGTGGGAGGGTTGGACCGGGTTTACGAAGTCAACCGCAACTTTCGCAACGAAGGCATTTCGACGCAACACAATCCCGAGTTCACCATGTTGGAATTTTATCAGGCCTATTCCGACTATCGGGACATGATGGATTTGAGCGAACGTCTAATGCAGCATGTTGCCCGTGCCGTGCTGGGTTCGCTTGAGTTTGACTATGGTGAGCACCACATTTCATTTGCAGAGTTTCATCGCTTTACGATGAAAGAGGCCCTTGTCCGTTTCTGGCCGAAAGAGGCAGGAAATGGCCCGAAGGTCGAGGACCTTACCGAGCCCAAAGCTGTCTTCGAATGGGTTAATACTTACAATGGATGGGCCGAAAAGTCCGGCGGACAGCACACGCCTCTTGTGCTCCCCGAAGGCACGGCGCCGGGCACGGCTCTTCAGGAGCTTTTTGAAACGGTAGCGGAACATCATTTGATCCAGCCTACGTTCATCATCGATTTCCCGCTTGAGGTGTCTCCGCTTTCCAAGCAGAAGCCGGACGACCCCAACTTTGTTGAGCGCTTTGAGCTTTACGTGGCTGGTATGGAGATCGCCAACGCCTTCAGTGAGTTGAATGATCCGGCAGAACAGCGCGACCGGTTTGAATATCAGCAACTTCTCCGTGAACGGGGGGATCTGACGGCACATGCGATTGACGAGGACTATATCCGCGCGCTGAGTTATGGTATGCCTCCGACCGGCGGTGAAGGTATCGGGATCGATCGCCTGGCGATGCTTTTGACCAATTCCCACTCCATCCGCGACGTGATTCTGTTCCCCCTGCTTCGCCCGGAAAAGTCGCAGGCCTGAAGAGCCTGTTTTCCCGCCCTGCGAGATTGTGGGCACTACAAGGCGTGCGTCCGGGCCCGCCGTGGGCCGATTTTGGTCGTCTGCGTCTGCTTGTTCAGTCGCAAAAAAATGACCCGCCGGTCAGGCCCATGCCGGGGCTGGCGCAGCGCCGGGTTCTGGGCCCCCGCGATTCCCGAAGGGCTGGCCTTTGGCGGATAATAATTTCTCGCTGCGCGATACGCAGAGCTCAAAAGACGGCGCTCTGCGCCAGCCAGTGACGCAAGTCTTCCCGTCCAGCCCGCGGGCCCTCCGCCCCCCTACTTCGGTTTCGGCAGGTAGGGTGAGAGCTTTACGGCGGTGTTCCAGTCCACAACGCCAGTCGGCTCCAGCCCGTTGGCGGTCTGGAATGCTTTCAGCGCGTCACGCGTCGGCACGTCAACGATTCCGTTGATGGGGCCGTTGTAGACGCCCGCCGTGGCCAGCGCCTGCTGGATCTCTTTCCTGCCGTCCGGCGTGCTGTTGAGCCACATTCCGAGCTCAGGGCTCATCGCGGGCTGGGCCCGCAGGTACACCGGTACGGTGGGCACCGGGGGCAGCGACGGCGAGAGTATCGCAGCAGTCAACTCGTCGAATTTCCCCGTCTGCTGTGGCAAGCCATGCGCCTGCTGAAATCGTTTCAGAGCGGCAATGGCGTTTGCATCCCAACGGGTGGTCGGCGGGGTGCGCAGGTAACCCAGTTTCGCCAGCCCCTGCTGGATTTCCTGAATCCCCTCAGGCGTGCGTGCTCGCCGCAGCCAGTAGCCACCGGGCGGCACGGGCCGCATCCTCAAGAACTTGGCAGGAGCCGGTTTCGGCGTCGGCGGCCGCAGGGGCTCGCGATAGGGCAGGGGAACGATGTTGATGTAGTAT
Source organism: Acidobacteriota bacterium (assembly GCA_021828225.1). The sequence goes on from JAKASH010000192.1 coordinate 4,884, forward strand.
CCGTAGCCGCAGGCGGGCTCGCAGATACCGTAACGCACCCGCACGACGCCGATGTTGGGCCTCGGCGACATCAAGTCCGCGATCGCGCGCCGGGCCGACACATTCTCGGCCCCCAGTTCGGGGGGTTGCTCCCCGGGCCTGGGCATGTGCTGGGGAATCGGATACCCCACGAAGCCGACCCGGAAATTGGCTCCCGATGCCTGGGCCAACTGCTGCACGATTAAACTGAGCATGTCTGCGGGCCACCGACGCGCCTTGGGGATGGAGATCTTCGTGCCGAGGAAATCGGGCTGGGCCACCATTGTCCCTGACTTGTCGCGGGCATAGGTGGGGTAGACTTCCCAGCGCGCCCCATACGGCATCTCGAGCTTCCGAACCGCGAAGATCGGCCCGCCCTGGTCGGCGAATTGATGGAGCACCTCCTGGATGAGCCCCTCTATCCCCTCCTGCGGCCGCGTCGTCACCGCCGCGCAGCCGCCCGAGTCAACCTTGCACCGGTAAATGGGCGCCACGCCCTCGGGCGTCCCTGGCGCCTGCCAGTACTGCACGGAAATTGTCCTGGTCTTGGGACCCAGTAGCGGCGGCTCGATCAGTTTCCCATGCACCGGGCGGTAAACCTGGGTATCCTGCGGCGCTGTCCACGGCGCATCCACGTAGTCAATCAGGACGCCATATCTCTGTTCGATCACGTCCATCGCTCTGGCCACGGGCCTGGCCCCCGTCACCTGGATCGTTTCGAATGTCGGGCCTTCCGTCCCCGCCTGCGCCCGAGCCCGCCCGGCACAGAGGAAAACAGCCAAGATGCCTGCCGCGGCCACGGCCACGCGATTGAACCCTACGTTTGTGCGTGTCATTTGCATTTCCCCCTACCGGTGTTGGGATAGGGCTCGCATGCTGTAACCAGCGCGCCCTGGCCGGGCGCAAGGCCCACGATCAAATCTTTCGGCGTGATTTCAGCCGGCATCTGCGTGTCCGTGATCCAGGGAACCCAGACCGGCCCACGTACCACCCTCCGCCGCTCAGCGTGGTGGCTGTTTTCTCGGGTTGCTGGCTCCCCGAGTACCAGCACCCGTCACTCGCCCCGGTGCCGTCCGACTGCTCGTAGACAAATCTCCCGGTGTAACCGGCGATGAAGGTATTCAGAGGGGGAAAGGTGCGTTCCCAGGCCTTGGCAGCGGGCAACGTGGAACCCTCGATGGTCAACCACGGAGACAGGGGCGTGACCGTTTCGCCAGGGGGCTTGTCCGTCGCGCTCTTGAACAGCGGCGGTACAATCTCATAGTAGTAGGGGCCCTCCTTCGCGTCCATGCCGAAATGGATAAAGTT
>JAKASH010000193.1 GCA_021828225.1 Acidobacteriota bacterium
TTTCAGGAAGTCACAGGGACCACGGCCTCGCGAAGGAACTTTGCCGATTCTTCAGGCGGTGTTGGATTGATGTGGAAACCAGTGCCCCACTCAAACCCGGCGATCTTGGTCAGCTTGGGCATGATTTCCAGGTGCCAGTGATAGTGATCGTTGGGCGATTCAGGAATCGGGGAGGTGTGAATAATGTAGTTGTACGCTGGGTAGTCCAGAACCTTATCGAGCCGCACCAGCATGTCTTTCAGGATCACCGCCAGTTGCTCGAACTCCTGCTTCTGTGAGTCCTCAAAAGCCGACTGATGAACGCGCGGGATAATCCAGATTTCAAACGGAAAACGCGGAGCAAAGGGAGCGATGGCAATGAATTCCGGACTGTCGGAAATCACTCGAATGCCGCTCTCGGATTCCTGCCGGATGATGTCGCAAAAAATGCAGCGCTCCTTGAAATTGAAGTATTCGCGCGCCCCGTCGGTTTCCTCGCGCACTCGCTTCGGGACGACCGGCAAGGCGATCAACTGCGAGTGAGTGTGCTCGAGCGATGCTCCAGCGGCCTCGCCATGATTTTTGAAGATCATGATGTATTTGAAGCGGTGATCCTTCTTGAGGTCCAGGATTCGATCCCGGTAGGCCCACAGCACGTCCTCAATCTGGCGGTGTGAAAGCATGGCCAGGGTCTTTTGATGGTCCGGCGTCTCAATGATCACCTCATGCGCACCGATGCCGTTCATCTTGTCAAACAAGCCCTCGCCCTGGCGATTCAGAGAACCCTCGATTCCAAGGGCCGGGAATTTGTTGGGCACAACTCGCAAGGACCAGCCCGGGGAATTCCGAGTGCTCCCGTCGCTGCGATAAGCGACAATTTCCGGCGGAGTCTTCGCCTCGTTCCCGTAACAGAACGGGCAGAACCCGGAACCTCGAATCTGGACTTTATCCCGCACGAAATCAGAGGGTCTCTTCGCACGTTCCGTCGCAATAATCACCCAGCGACCTGTAATAGGATCTTTCCTGAGTTCAGGCAAGGTTTGTCACTCCTTATACTTCAAGTTTCCCTGCGACAGGCGGTCCGCAGCAAACTACTCTTTGAACGCATCCTTAATCACACGAACCTGATAGCCCTCCGCAGAGTCCCACAGGACACTCGCGATGTCAAACCGGTATCCCGCTGGCCTTCGTTTCAATCGCCGCATATATTCCTGAGCACTCTTGACGATTCGTCTCTGCTGGTCGAGGCTGACGGCGGCTTCGGGGAGTCCAGCCTCTGTCCCCGTCCGCGTCTTCACTTCGATGAACGCCAGCACCTGTCCATCCCAGCCAACCAGATCCAACTCCCCCCATCGGGTACGAGGGCGCCGGTTTCGAGCAACAATCACATATCCGGCCCGGCGAAGGTGCCAATAAGCCAGCCTCTCACCCCGCGCGCCCACCTCCAGGTGCTGCTGACCGGAGCCGGAGCCGTCGGGCTGCCCTCCGCGCCGGACCGCCTTTGCGCGTTCCTTCTCCCTCCAAACCAGCGCGCCATACACCAGATGAGCAACCCAGTCCAAAGGCTCCCAACCTTATTTCTCCGCTTCCGCAATCACCCGTTCCAGAACGTCCAGCGCAAAGTCCGCATGGTGTTGTTCCACAATCAGGGGCGGCATCAGCCGGATGGTGCTTTCGCCGCACCCGAGCACGAGAACGCCGGCTTCAAAGGCTCGCCGGATCACTTGCGAGCGCATCTCGGGATACGGCTCACGGCTCGCTTGATCTTTGACCAGTTCGATACCAATCATCAGCCCCTTGCCCCGGACGTTGCCCACCGTGCGGTGTTTTGCCGGCCAGTCGTGCAGCCGTTCGAGGATATATTCACCCATGCGGGCGGCATTCGCAACGTACTTCTCTTCCAGCAAGCGAATGGTCTCAAGCGCGGCGGCGCAGGCGACAGGATTCCCTCCGAAGGTGGAGGCGTGAGCGCCCGGCGGCCAGTTCATCAGGTCCGCGCGGGCAACCGTCAGGCCCAGCGGCAAGCCTGAGGCAATGCCCTTTGCCGTGACGAGAATATCAGGCACAACCTCAAAATGCTCGCAAGCCCACATGCGGCCGGTACGCCCCATGCCGCTCTGAATTTCGTCCACAATTAGTAAGATGCCGTGACGCTCCGTAAGCTCGCGGAGCTCGGGCAAAAAGTTTGGCGGCGGTACAACGTAACCGCCCTCGCCCAAGATCGGCTCAACAACCACGGCTGCAACCTCTTCGGGAGGGACTGCCGTTTTGAAGAGTTTCTTAATTGCTTCCACGCCGCTGCAGTCGCACTCGGCGGGCTGGTGTCCTTTGGCACACCGATAAGGGTTGGGATAGGGAACGTGGCTGACGCCAGAAAGCAGTGGCCCGAAGCCGTTACGCTGGACAGCCTTGCTGGCTGTCAGCGAAAGTGAGCCGAACGTGCGCCCGTGAAAGCACCCTAGGAAAGCGATAAAGCGGTGTCGCCGCGTGTGAAAACGAGCGAGCTTCAAGGCCGCTTCGATGCCCTCTGTGCCGGAGTTGGCAAAGTGAACGCGCTTTGGAAAGTCGCCTGGCGTAATGGCCGAGATCTTTTCAGCAAGCTGGACCAGCAAGGGGTAATAAAAGTCCGTACCCGACATGTGAATCAGGGTTTCAGCCTGTTGCTGGATCACCCGAACGACGTCCGGGTGGCAGTGCCCGGTGGAAACCGATGCAATACCCGCACTGAAGTCCAGGAAGATGTTTCCGTCCACATCCTCGACCATCATGCCGCTGCCGCGTTTTGCCACCATCGGGTAGTCACGGCCATACGACGGGGAAACAAGGCGATGGTCCAGGTCCAGAATTCTCCGCGCTTCCGGCCCGGGGAGTGGCATCTTAATTTCAGGTAACCTACTGTTCATAAAGTTTCCTTGCCAGCATCCGCGAAATCAGGAGCGTTCCTGCAGGATGCCTAAGAGAAAAATCAGCCAGCGGCACGAGAGCCGGTGAACCGCCCGGCAAAGACGGGCGTTACTTTCGCTTCCATCGTGTTCCCGCCTTCGTATCCTCCACCAGAACTCCACCTTTCAATAGTTCATCGCGGATCTGATCCGCGCGCTTAAAGTCTCCGTGGCGTCGGGCGTCCTCACGTTCCGCAATCCGGTGCTCGACTTCGTCATCGCCCAGGGTCTCAACCACCATAGCTTCCCTGCCCGCCTCGGACCCTTCCGCAGCCGCAGGCTCCTGCGGACCTTTGATCAGCCCAAACTGGTGAAGCTTGGCCTGGTCTTTGTCTTCAAGCACTGCGAACATCCGATCCCATCGTGTCAACGTGTCCAGGAAGGCCGCCCGGTTGCCATCCAGGAACTTACCCTCGTCCATTGCCGTGTTGCCTTCGCGAACCATCTCAAAGATAGCCGCCAGCGCCTCAGCCGTATTCAGGTTGTCCTCGAGCGCGCTTTCGAAACTCATGCGCGCAGCGGTGGCAGCCTGCTCAAGTTCAGAGCTCTTGCCCGCCAGAAACTCTTCTTTGGTCAGGCGATATTGGAAATTCCTCAACCGTTCCACCGATTGCCGCGCCTGGTGCAAACCGTCAAATGTAAAGTTCAGGAGTTTGCGATAAGGGACCGAAGCCAGCAGATAGCGGATGGCCGTCGGCCTGTAGCCACCGGCGACGAGATCGCGCAGGGTATAAACATTGCCCAGCGACTTGGACATTTTCTCGCCATTCACGATCAGGTGTTCGCCGTGCAGCCAGTATCGGACAAAGGGCTTGCCCGTTGCCGCTTCGCTCTGCGCGATTTCGTTTTCGTGATGAGGAAAGACGAGGTCGATTCCGCCCGAGTGAATGTCGAACGTCTCACCCAGATATTTCATCGACATCACCGAGCACTCGATGTGCCAGCCGGGACGCCCCCGGCCCAGCGGAGTGTCCCAGCAAGGCTCGCCTTCCTTGGCGGCTTTCCACAGGACAAAGTCGCGCACGTTGGCCTTATCGTACTCGTCGGCATCCACGCGCGCCCCTGCTCGAATCCCCGAGAGATCAATCCGGGAGAGCTTGCCGTAATCCGGAAATTTGTCCACGCGAAAGTAGTATGAACCATCGCTCTCGTAAGCGTAGCCCTTTTGCTCGAGGGTCTGGATCAGCTTCACCATATCATCAATGTGATCGGTGGCCCGAACCACGATTTCCGGCTTTTCCAGGTTCAGCAACTGCCGGTCAACATCGAAGGCCTCAATAAACTTGTCGGTGTATCCCCTCAGGGTGAGCCCGGCGGCTTTGGCGTTGCGGATGGTCTTATCATCAACGTCCGTCAGGTTCATCACCTGCACGACTTCGTAACCCTGGTATTGCAGGAAACGCCTCAGGATGTCCTGAAAAACAAAGGTGCGATAGTTGCCGATATGGGCATACCCGTAGACCGTCAGGCCGCAGGTGTAGATCCGAACCTTGTTATCTTCCAAAGGCTGAAATTCTTCCACCCTGCCTGCCAGCGTGTTGTAGAGACGCAGAGCCATCGTATTCGTTTCACAAGGACAGCGGAGCATAACATTCTATCGGCGCGCTGCACCCCCGTCAAGAAAGCGACCTCGCCCAAGAATTAGCAACTCTCTCAGTATCTTCCTGTTCGCGGTATTGCGGGCGATCCTTTGCTTGCTGCCTCTCCAGGGATCCGGGCCGGCCATTCCGGCACACTGGAAGCAGAGCCGACCATCTATGGAACTCGAGGCCGTACGCGGCAACCGGCTTTCCCGGCCAACCCGCAGACCTGCCATGCCAATTAGAGGAAGCGAATTTTCACGCGGTCGGCTTTCAACTGCCGATGATTGGGAGGTTGATGTGCCGAGGAGCCCGCCAGCAGGTTCCGTCTTCGGAAATCCAAGTGGTCCTATACGACGGTCAATGCAATTCCGGCCTTCTCTAACGCTCGTGCATCGCTTTTCCCAATGCCGGAGTCCGTAATCACCCCATCAAGCGCTGACGTTGGCGCGATCAGGCATAGGCTCCGCCGCCCAAACTTGCTGGAGTCGCAAACCATCACCACTCGCCGCGCGACATCCACCATCACGCGATTCACCTTCGCCTCCAGCAGGTTGGGCGTTGACAAACCATAGTTCACGTCGAAGCCGTCGACCCCGAGAAACAGGATGTCCGCCTGCAGTTGCCGGAGTGTCTCCTCGGCAAGCGGCCCCACCAGCGAAAAAGATTTTTCCCGCAAGAGCCCGCCGGTCAGGATCAGTTCCATCGGCGTCGGAGCCAGTTCCGCTGCGATGTTGACGGCGTTCGTGATGATGGTCAGATTCCGATGGTGCCGCAACGCGCGCGCCACGGCCGTCGTTGTTGTCCCGGAATCTAATAAAACCGATTCACCTTCCTTGACCAGGGCAGCGGCGGCCTCACCAATTTTGCGCTTTTCGTTCTGGTGCAGCTTTTCCTTCTCCTTGAGGCTGGGGTCGATCAGGGTTCCACCGCCGGTGGGAAGTCCGCCCCCATGCGCCCGCTGAATAAGCCCCTCGGTGTGCAGTATCTTCAGATCGTTGCGAATTGTAACGTGCGAGGTATTGAACCTGTCCGCCAGTTCACGAACCAGGACCCGTCCTTCCCGTGCCATAATATCCAGGATTGCCCGTCGCCGTTCTTCGGCCAGCATAGCGCTTTGTCCTTCCGTTCCTTCAGAATATAGTTGCTTTGTTTTTAATGTTTTTCCCGTAATTTGTCAAAATGATTATCCTGTCTCGCAAAGATGGGTAGTCAAGAAGGGCGTCAGCGCACGGCTTCAGCCTTGCCCTGACGCTTCTCTGCCATACGCATGAATTTAATGCGCCGCGTATAACACGGAGCGCACGAAGCATCTCATTGATCTCCGTGTTATATCTTTCCAGGCCACTGCGCAAACAGAGAAGGATTCTCGCCAGGAAAACAAGAATTTACGCCCTTGCGATTCAGTAGAACGGTCTGGATGGGAAAGATAGCAGCCGCCAGCGGTTCAAGATTTCGAACCCCGATTTTGACTGAGCACCAGCCGAATTTTCTTCGCCAACGCATCGGGTGAGAAAGGCTTCTGGAGGAAAGCCGTATTGGGATCAAGAACCCCATGGTGAACGACGGCATTGTCGGTATAGCCGGAAATGTAGAGGACCCCAAGTTCGGGGCGAGCAGCGCAGATGCGTTGAGCCAGTTCGCGTCCACTCATCTGAGGCATCACGACGTCGGCCAGCAGCAGATGGATCGGTTCGGGATAT
>JAKASH010000194.1 GCA_021828225.1 Acidobacteriota bacterium
TCCGATCTACAAAATTGTAGGGTTCCACACCCATATTCAGGAAGCGGCCCAGAACATCGACCACGTTGTTGGCGTGAACGGTGGTAAAGACCAGGTGGCCGGTCAGAGCGGATTGGATGGCAATCTGGGCGGTTTCATTGTCGCGGATCTCGCCGACCATGATCTTGTCCGGGTCATGCCGCAGGATCGACCTCAGCCCGCGGGCAAAAGTGAGGCCTTTCTTTTCATTGACCGGAATCTGGGTGATGCCCCGGATCTGGTATTCAACCGGGTCCTCGATGGTGATGATCTTGTCTTCATCACTTTTGATCTCCGAAAGCGCCGCGTAAAGCGTCGTCGTCTTACCGCTGCCGGTCGGGCCGGTGACCAGCACCATGCCGTACGGTTCACGGATAAATCGCCGCACGCGCTTGATCTCGCGTTCTGAAAAACCCAGGATGTCCAGGCGAAGCTGGCGGAACTTCTCATGCAACGATTCCTTGTCGAGAATACGCAAAACAGCGTCCTCGCCGTGAATCGAGGGCATGATGGAGACGCGAAAGTCGATCGGACGTCCGCGGTAGCTGACCCTGAACCGGCCGTCCTGCGGCACGCGCCTTTCAGCGATGTCGAGGTCCGCCATCACCTTGATTCGGCTGATCACGTTGGACTGGTATTCGTACGACAGCGGATTCATGGCCTGCTGAAGCGCACCGTCGATGCGGTACTTCACGACCATCGAGTTGTCCCGGCTCTCCAGGTGAATGTCACTGGCGCGGCGCTCCAGGCCGGCGAAGATAACGGAATCCACAAGCCTAATCACGGGGCTCACATCCCGCTCGCCCACCAGTTGCTCAAGGGAAAGGTTTTCCTGGCCACTCGCCTCATCCCGGATAACGTCCAGGCGAAACTCGACCATCGCCTCATCAAGCACCCGCTGCGAAGGGTCAGTCTTGCTCAGAAACTCTTTGACCTGGCTCGGAGCGGCCACCTTGATGACCAATTGGCGGTCAAGCCTCATCCCCAATTCATCCAGGCGGGCCAGGTTGGAAGGATCGCCCACGGCGATCATCAGTTGCTGGTCATGGGCCTCGAGGGGCAAGAACTGGTAATCCAGCATCAGGTCAAGAGGGATGGAGCGCAGGATGTCAGGATCGGGACGCAATTGGCGCAGATCGACAAACTCGAAGCGGTAACGCTCCGCGGCGAGCCGCGCCGTTTCAAGTTCCTTCTCAAAATCGATGAGCATCCCCGGAAGCGGAATCTCACTCATTAATGCACCTGCCCCGCCAGCGAAAACAGCGGCAAATAGAAAGCCACCAGCACAAAAGCTACGATGACGGCAATGGAGGCAATCATCACCGGGTCCACCATTGCCACCAGGGTCGAAAGGTCGATGTTCACATCCTCTTCAAAGAACTCTGCCACAGACTCCAGCATGCTCGGGAGGGCGCCGGTCGTCTCACCCACTTCAATCATGTCCAGAGCCATGGGAGGAAAGAAGCCAGTGGAGCGCAAGCTCTCGCTCAGGGGCCGTCCACCCATAATATCTATTCTAGCCTGTCCCAGCGCCTTCGCCAGCAAAGGACTCGAAACCGAATCCGCCGCGCTCTGCAGAGCCGCGACAACGGGAAGTCCGCCTTGGAGAAGCGTTGAAAGCGTTCGCACAAATTCCGCCACAGAGAATTTCAGGAGCAGTTTCCCCGCTACGGGCAGGCGATACTTCAGCCGGTCCCATTCCAGGCGCATTGCCTGCGACCGGAATGTTGCCCGCACACCGAAGATAGCAAGAACAATCGCGATCAGGATAAAAACGCCCATCCGTTTAATCCCCAGGCCCACACTAATGACAAACACCGTCAGGGGCGGCAAGGGGACGTTCAGTTCGCTGTACAGTTCCGAAAACCTGGGGATAATAAACGTATCAATCAGGACGATCAGCCCGCAAAGGAAGACCATCAGGAAAGCAGGATAGATCAGCGCTGAGACGAACTTCTTGCGGAATGATCGCGCGGTCTTCTGGTAGGTCACATATTGACCCAGGACCTTGTCCAGGCTGCCGCTGCGCTCTCCAGCGCGAAGAGTGGCACAGTAGATTTTCGGGAACTTGTTGGTGGCTTCAAACGCCTCGGAGAGCAAAGCCCCGCCGCTGACTCTTTGCTGAACATCTTCCACCGCGGCGCGGAGCTGCTCACTGCGCGTCTGGCGGGCCAGCATTTCAAGCGATTTCTGCAGCGGCAAGCCCGACTTGGAAAGGGTCATGAACTGCTGATTGAAAATCAGCAGATCGTCCGGCTTGATCTTGCCGCGTCGCGGAGGGCCAATCCGCATTTGCAGGATGGACTTGGGCCTGACCGAAAAGACGTAGTAACCCTGCGAAGCCAGGTGCGCGCGCAACTCGTCCGCGGAAGTCGCCTGATGCGTCTGGTTGATAACCTGGCCGGTTTCCGTCCCTATCCTGCAAACGTACTCACCCATACCCTACCAACTGCTGTACGGCGTTCCCTCCAGTGACTTGGCGTCCGATCCGCTGTGGACATCTACAACCCCCGGAACAGTCTCTTCCGGGCTGATGGGCACATCCTCAATATCCGCCTGCCAGGTCTGGTTGGACCCGGTGAAAGGATCGATCGGCAATCCCCCCCGCAGATAGCCCGCCTGAACCAGGTCGTCCAAAGATTCCGGAGGCTTGTGCTTATCCAATGTGTACTGGTCAATCAGCTTGCGCATGGTGAAAAGGTCATCTTTCAGAACGGCTTCCCGCGCCCTGATGATCGCCACGCGATAGTTGGGAGCCGCAACCGCCGCCAGAATCAGAATCAGCGTGAGGACCACCATCATTTCGAGGAGAGTGAAACCGTTTTCCGCCTGCTGCTCCCTGGAGGTAGTTCTCGATACCAACTTCTTATTAGTTTTACCAATCCGCATAAGGAATCCCATTCAAGCCAATTCCCTGGCTTTTGGAAAAAACATTAAAAACATCCTGGCCGCCCCAGCTCTCGGAATCCGGCGAGTCCTGCATCGAACGCAGCCCCCAATCAGTATTCCCCGTCATAGGATCAACCGGGATCTTTCTGAGAAATTTGTACCGCGTCTTGCTCCCTTTTAAGGGAACTCCTCGAACCAGAGTTCCCAGGGTGGGCGGGTAACCAAAGGTATCCAGCTTGACAGGGATCATGCCCCGGTCTGCAAAGTCCTTATAGCGGTCAATGGCGTTCCGCATCATCCTGAGATCGCGTCTCAGTTCCAATTCCTTTTCCCGCTTAACGACAATTCCTGCCGTCGGAAGAGCGATGGTGGTCAGAACCATCATGATCGCTATCGCGGCGACCATTTCCACCAGGGTAAAACCCCGGCTGGCGGCTTGATGCTTTGCCCGACTTCTAAGAAAAACTTTCATTGTTGTTGTCGCGGCCCCGTGGGTGAAGCAGGCGCGGGGTGTGGCTCAACAGGGGGGGCGGGAACCGCAGGTGCTACAGCAGGGGGAGTTGCAGGTTTCGGGACAGGCCGTGCAGGGGTCTGGTCCACAGCGGTTTCCACATCGGGTCCCGGCAACCGGATCACCCGGGGCGTCAGCATGATCAGCACGTCCGTTTTCACCTTTTCGTGTTTCGTATCGCTAAATAAATATTTCAGTCCGGGAATTTCGCCAAGTCCAGGCACTCCCGAAACCGTTGTCGTGTCTGTCGTCTGAAGCAAGCCTCCAAGGACGCTCGTTTGTCCTTCTTCCAGCCGAATGTCATGTTCAATCTGTCTCTGGCCAAAGGTGGGCTCGTTCACACCGGCGATCTCGACGGAGGGCTGCACCGATGAGATATCAATCTTCGCGTGAATCGCGATCTCCCCATCGGGCAGTAAATGCGGTGTCAAATCCACATTGACGCCGACGTCCTGAAACTGGAATTGTGTATTCGCAATGAGCCCACTAACGCCTCCCGTGGTTGTTGTCCCCCCGAGCGAGGGCAGAAAACTTCCCGTCGCGTAGGGTATGCGGCTCCCTATTCGCAGCGTCGCGGTGTCCCCGTCCGTTACTTGAATTTCAGGATTTTGGATGATGCGAGTGGTCGCGTCATTCAGGATGGCGGTTGCCACAGCACTGGGAACAACCAGGCTGAAATCGTTCGTCGACAGGTGCGCAAGACTGGTAGTGGCCGATGGGTTGAAGATCGCGCCCCCCTGAATCCCATTCGTAATAGTGCCTGAAGTGGGATTCACGGTCGCCGGCGTCAGCCCCAACTCTCTCACCCGGTCAGCGTCGGCTTCCAGGACCGTGATGTCAATCATGATCTCAGCTTTGCCGTGATCGAGGTCGTGAATCAGGTCGACCGCCTCTTGCACTTTTTGAGGGGTGTCCCGGATGATGATGGCGTTTGCGTCGGGATTATCGATAATCCGCTGAATACCCAGAATCTGCTTCAGGGCCGTGGTGATGGCGGTTCTGTCGGCAGGTTTCATCGAGTTCTGCAGATAAACAGTTCTGACGACTTCCGTCTGATAATCACGCCGGTTTGCCGGGTTGTCGGGAACAACCAGGATGGTATTCGCGGTTACAACCTTCCAGAAAGTGTGGGTCTGCAGCGCCAGGAGGTGCAAAGCGTTAAGAATCGTTACATTGTTCAGATCCAGAGAAACCGGCTGGGCCTGGAAATCAGAGGTGAAGGCTACGTTCAAGCCAGCCAGCTTGCAGAGAGTCTCATAAACCCTTTTACTGTCGGCGCTGATACGGAAATGGGCTAACGGCTCTTTAGGCAAAGGCCTGAGCTCGACTGCAGCGGGCTGAGCTTGCCGTTCACTCTCTTTGATCGCCTTCTGAAGGCGTTCTTCGTGTTCCTGCTTGATGGCAACTTCTTTGGCCAGCAATCGAGCCAGTTCCTGTTTCGCAGCGATGTTGCTGGGATCAATGCTGGCAGCCTTTTGAAACTCACCGATGGCCTGCTGCACCCTTTGCTGGCGCAACAACTCCTTCCCCTGTTCCAGGTGAAACATGGCTGCCTCAACCCGAGCGTGTTGCTCTTCAAGCTGATATTCGGCGTTCTCAGGATGAGTCTGCGCGGCTTTTTCGAAGTTGATAAGAGCGTTATCCCAGTCTTTGCGAAACGCTGCCTGGCGTCCCTTCTGGAAATAAACGTTGCCGGCAGCGCAACCTGCATAGGTCAACACTACCGTTAACGCTACGACTGCCCCGACACGTCGCTTCATAGACGATTCCCGCTCACCGCACGTCAGCTTACGTAGAGTGTATTATGGGCGAAGAAGTTGCCTGAAAGCAAGCAAAGTGACGCCGCAATCCTGGCCTGCACTGGCACAAGGAATATCACGACTCAGCCCGCATCCGGAAGCTTCGCCCGACGGGCAACTGAGGAGTCAACTGCATGAACACGGGCCTGTGCTAAGATGTCGGGGCAGGCTCAAAAAATAGCAAGGAGGCCGAAAATGGGAAAAGTATTGCGCTGTCGTGATTTGGGCACCAACTGTCCCAAGGAAATCCGGGCCGAAAACGAAGACGAGCTCATGAAGCTGGCCGCCGAGCACGCGGAGAAGGACCACGGAATCAGCGTTTCCAGCATTCCACCTTCCATGCTCGGATTGGTCAAAGCCGCCATCAAGGACGAATAAAGCAGGCTGTCGAACTTTCAATCCCGGCAAGGGCAGAGGGAATCGTCGAATTCAATCGGGGGCTGTGGATCACGGATATCGTGAGTAACCACGGGCTGGCAGCAGGCTGCCAGGCCGGAAGTCCCGTCCCCATTTCTCCAGGCAATATTCTCCTCTCCCATCCTCAAAGAGGAAGCCCCTGCCAGAGTTCGGCAGGGGCTGAATTTCCTTCATTTAACTCCGGCTTCGAACGTTCGAAGTAACGCCCAAGGCATTACTGTGGCTGACCTTCCTGGGTTTCCTGCTTCTTCTGCTTCTTTGATTTCTTCTCTTTCTTCTGTTTCTTTTGCTTCTGAGCAGACTCCTTAGTCGGGGCCTGCTGTGTTTCCTGGGCTTCCTGCGCAAATACCGGCATGGATAGGGAAACTGCTATCACCATGGTTGCCAGCAGTGTCAAAAGCTTTTTCATACTCGGAGGTTCCTCCTTGGAATTGAGGTATTGCTGATAAATGACAGCAGCACGAGAAAGGTTAAAGACAGCGCCGCGCACCGTCCCCCCAGCCTCATGACTTATAAGGATTTGCACGCCGGACAAGATTCCTGATTCACCGGCCAGCCGTACGCCGTAG
>JAKASH010000195.1 GCA_021828225.1 Acidobacteriota bacterium
AAGAGTGTCAGGTTCTTTGTCCTCGCCCCTGCCGAAAGTGTTGGAATGTGTTCCTGCTTGTAGATTTCCACGAAGTCTCCGAACGGTATGTGGCTTTGAATCGTGTAAACCTGGCGGTTAACGCCCCGCATGATCTCGTCGCGAAGGCGCAACGCCTCCCGCTTGCTCATCTCGTCACAATGGCCCAATGTGTGCCATTTTTCCCTCCTTGCTATTTGGTTTTTGCCGACCAGTACCTTAACTCTGTACCGGATGTACCAGTAGGGTCTCGGACCCTCCTGCCTTTGCACACTAGGCATTTGAAATTCCCGTCTCGCCATTCGTCCTCCATTGAATGGCGCGGCGAGAGTTGGCTCGGCAAAGACGATATCACAATCTTGTAGAGTTCCTGCAACCGGTTTCTGGTTCAAGAAGGTCATCAGCGTTCTACGGCGACTCCGGGCCCATCGCTTTCAGGTTGAAATGACAGGATGGCGCCCTCACTGAACTCAGCAAAGCTAATCCTCTGGCGGAAGTCATATCCTGTCAAATTTCCGAGCACAACCTGTGGAAAGTGGCTACTGTCTATGTGTTCTCATGACTTTTCAATGGGTTAGAGGAAGGTAGCGGAGTGATCGTTCTGAGACAAACGACCACACCAGCTGTGGGGGCACGCGAGTGTGAAGCTGCACGCTGGATATAGCGGTCTGAAATGCAAAACCTGTTCAGCCGGCTCCGTGGAGCCGTGCCAAGAGGGGAAAAAGGCCGTACGGCAAATCTGTTCATTTGCACCAAGGCAGCTCCCCTAATTCTCCGGCGAACTAAGAGCAAATGAACCCCTGAGCAGAAGATATTCTCCAGTTAATGACTTGTACGGGGCCGACTTGTCGGCTGAACCTTCGAAACACTGGGGTCACCGGCAGATAATCAACTCGTCTCGGGCGCACTGGTTGTAGAAGCTCCCCAAGTGCAGCGGGGTCAGCATCAGGTTCGTGGCAGGGCTAACTGACAAATGCTTGACACAACCATTTCGTTAACCATTTCGTCTTGACCTTGGTGCCGCTCCAGCCTTACAAAAGATAATTATGGTGTACGTGTTTGCATCGTCGAAAATGGAGGCACAGCCTGTATTGAGCCCCGCGCAGAAGGATGCGCACATCGAGAAAACGTCTGTCATAGTTGAATGGAACGGAAAGCAGTTTGCGGCGATTATTACCGGAATGGGGATGCGAAACGCCAAGACTAAAGCTCAAGTCGCGTTGGGGTTGGCTGGTGCTGGTTTGGGTGGTGGGCGGCCAACGGCCGACCAACCCGAAGCTGTTTTGGTAATCGGTCTGTGTGGCGGCCTTACAGAAGCGATGCATGAAGCGCGCATCGTTGCATACACGGATTGCCTCTCTTCTGGCAACCAACCTCGACTTTGTTGTTCGTCGGCACTAACTAACGCCATCGTCGAAAATCTTCAAACGAGCGGCATCACTTGTGATCGGATTACTGGGATCACATCTCCGCGCATTGCGTCTGGCAGGAACGAAAAGGTGCAGCTAGCGAAATCTGGAGCAAACGTAGTGGATATGGAAAGCTATGAAATTCTCTCCGCTGCTGCCCGCGCCGAAGTTCCTGCAGCGGTTCTCCGGGTTGTCTCTGATTCTCTGGACGCACGAATGCCTGACTTCAATCCGGCGCTGGATGTAAACGGAGGCCTGAACGGTCGTAAGGCACTCGGAATCGCTCTGGGATCGCCGCTCAAGACGTTGCGGCTGCTTGGTGCAAATAGACGCGCTATGGGCCGTCTGAGCCCGGCAGTAAGGGTAATCCTTCAGTCGAACTGTTTTTCAGTATTGAAAAGCTCTGTGGGGCACTGAGCTTCCTCTTTCACTTCAGAACGCGATCCTGATCGGGAAAGGTTCGCGCCTTTTCTTCGCCCCTCGGAATCGCAAACTCCGTGGCCTTTTCAGAAGCGGAGGAAGGCAGTGAACAGAACTCGCTTCGCAATTGCCATCGCCATCGCTACTCTGCTTGTCTACCTCGTACTGACGAAAAAGCACTCGAATAGCCCGAAGGCTCTCCTCGCGCGAGCTGACCACCTGGCAATGCTTTATAACTGGCCGGAAGCGATCCCCCTGTATCTTGAAGCCGAGAATAAATTCCGTACCGCGCACAATAAGGACGGAGAGCTGGAAGCCCGGCTCGGGTGGATCCGGGCGGAAGCTTACCAGGACCCGTCCACGGCTCTGACCGATGAAATTGCGAAGGACATGCACAGTCCAACGGTCCAGGCCGACACCGGCCTGATGCTTCGCTGCCTCCTGGCAAAAGCCGCGCTCGAAGAAGAGGTCAACGAGAATTCTTCGCGCGATACATGGGAAGGAGTCCAACAGCTTGCCACGAAATTGAAAGATCATCGCTGGCAGAAACGGGCACAGGCCGAGCTTGGGATCATTGAGTTCTTGGACGGCGACGTTGCCGCAGCAAATCGGGACCTGAAAAGCGCCGTCACTTCGATGTTCATGGATTTGGACTTGGGAGGAGCTGCTTATTACACCTCGATTGTGGGCAATGGATTTGTTGAGGCCGGACAGCCCCACACTGGGATCAAATATTGCCAAATTGCCATCAAGACCGCAGACGCGAGCAAAGACATGGGGTTCCCATTCATGGCCTATGAAGGGGAAGCGCGCGGCCTGATTGCTCTACACCAAGAGAAAGAATCGAAGCAGGTCTTGAACGCAGCCATCCGCAAGGCGCAAGCAGAAAAGTCGTTCGCTGCCGAAGCCCAGCTTCTTGTCGTCCAAGGAGAGGAAGATATACCGACGAACCAAACGAGAGCCATCCAGGAGCTGCGACACACGGCGGACTTCTGCGGGCGGCACGGGTTTGAGCACGTGTTGGCATGGGCCACGTTTGAGTTGGCGACGGCTTACAACGACGAAGGTGATCTTACCCGAGCGGCGCGATATGCGGCGTTAGCGGAGCGCAGGACGGAGGCACTTGAAGACAAGTACCATCTGCCGGAGGACTTTGCGCTGATGGCGGACCTTGCAGCCAAGGCAGGGCGAGTCGAGAAGGCGGATCGCCTTTACAGTCGGGCAGAGGACGTAACGCAGGGGTTGCTGGTTTCCTTGCCGAGCCGCCAGGTGGAAAGCTCTTTGATCGCGACCCTGAGCAATGTCTACCTGGGCCACTTCCAGCTTGCAGCGCTAAAACTGAGGAATGTTTCTAAGGCCTTTGACATCCTCGAAAGCGCGCGCGGCCGGGCCATCGCGGATCAGCTCCGAAGCGGCAAACCGATCGAGCGACCGAAGAATCCAGAGACCGAAGCTGCGCAGCATGAAATAAGCCAATTGCAAATTCAATTGCTTCACTCCAATTTGCCCCGTGAGAGGCGCAGCCTTTTGGAGCGACTTTTCAGAGCCGACCAGATGCTGGGTCCCGAAAGCGAATCCGAGACGCCCATGCAGAAGGCGTCCCTGCGTGGAACGCCGGTGGACCTCAAGGATATTCAGCGTTCGCTGAATTCAAGGGAGGCCATTCTTGAATACGTGCTGGACACGCCCCAGTCGTTTTGCCTTTACATTACGCGTCATCGCGCGGCTGTGCCCACACTGCCGGCTGGGCGCGAGCAAATCGATAAGCTCGTCGCCGATTACCGACGGCAAGTTCTAACAAGAACGAATAACATTCCAGCCGCACACGCGCTTTATTCCATCCTGATCAATCCATTGCCGTCACGGGCGCTCAAGCCAACGTTGTTTGTTGTTCCTGACGGCCAGTTGAACCTGATTCCCTTTGATGCGCTTACGGATAATAGAGGGCGATACGTCCTTGCCACCCACGTGGTCAGCTACGCACCATCAGCTACCGTACTGAACCTGATCGAGAACGACCGGAGGAATAATCCGGCGCCGACCATGTTTTTTGGTCTGGGAGGAGTGCAATATCAGCCAAACATTGCCTATGCATCTTCAGGCTTCAGATCAGATTCTCATAGCCCAACGACGTTGTCAGACCCCTTTGGGCTGAAAGCACACCCTCTCCCGGATTTGCCATACAGCACCGACGAAGTGAATTCGGCCGGAAAGATTTTCGGCAGTTCAAGCGTGCTCCTGGTGGGTCCAGAAGCCTCAGAAGCAGCATTCAAAGCAGAGCCCCTCGAACGGTTCAAGATTATTCATATTGCGGCCCACGGAATCGCCAACCCGAGATATCCTGACCGCGCCGCGCTGGTGCTGGGACTTGACCCCGCACACCGCGACGACGGATTGTTGCAGGCGCGAGAGATCAGAGAGCTCCATCTCGATGCCGATCTGGTAACTCTGTCAGCGTGCGACACCGGCGTCGGCCGACTGGATGGGGAAGAAGGCATCGAAAACATCGAGCGGGCCTTCCTGTACGCCGGAGCGAAGTCCGTGCTTGCCAGCCTGTGGGCGGCTTCGGACGTTTACACGACCGACCTGATGGACCGCTTTTACCGCAACCTTCAAGCTGGCCAGGATGAGGGTGAAGCTTTGCGCCATGCCAAGCTCGATTTGCTCAAGAAATTCAAGGCCCAGGCAGTACCGTTTTACTGGGCTGGGTTTACACTTGTGGGGGACTCCGCAACAGCGGCACATTTCCGATAGGTCGGCACATTCCGTCAGCAGCAACACACGCAGAAATTGGCGCCTCGGTGATTTTCCGCAGAAGATCAAACGGCAAGAAGACTCTTCGGATGTCAGTTTGTGGTGTGTCTGGTGATCAGCCTGGCCTTCACTTAATAGGCCGCGAAGCGCGGGGGCTGGCCCTTGACGGGCTGTTGCCTCCTTACTGGGGCGGGTCCGCAAGGCACTTCCGCCGCTAGCCCGTTTTCTCGTCAAGTCGAAGGGGTGACGACCTCATGGAAGTAGCATCCGACAACGCTCGCGCGGCTTTAACAGGGGCATCTCACAGAGGGTCCTTTGTGAGGCGTTGCAAAAAGGTTAAGATTTGAGAATGCGCTTCGGCAGAGGTGTCTAAATGACGGATGATTTTCTGAGGTATTACGACCTTGAAACGTATCTCTTTGTGGATGTCGCCAGCAAACTTAACAAGCACGGCAAACTCGATGCTTTTGACCTGTTCTCAATTATCATTTGGAAGGCCAACCGAGCCAAATCTAAGCTCGCAAAGCGGCTGATTGCAAAGGCTGGCAATCTTGAGCTCGCGGCAGAAGAATTCACGACCGCTCTCTTCCGATCTAATACTCCCATGCAGCGTTTAATTATCGCCCGTGATGAGTGGGGATTTTATCTGCCAATGGCTTCTGCCATCCTATCGGTACTTTGGCCTGCGGATTTCACCGTCTTTGACTACCGTGCGTGCGAACAACTCGTATCGTTGGGACAGATTGATTTCAGCCGGATCGACAACATCAGCGGTACGGTGCGGCTCTGGCCCAAATATGAGGAGTACTGTGAAGCCGTTAAGAGAGCGGTGCCTCAATATGGCACGCTTCGGGAGAAGGATCAATTTCTTTGGGGCCGTTCCGCCGCCCGCCAACTGGCAGCGGATATTGCTGAGGGCTTTGCAGGCGTGAAATAGTTAGAAGCATGTTGCTCAAAGGGTAGGTTTTGAGATAATCGCAGAACGCCCGGCAATAGCGGCTTTGAGAATCTCACAATTCTGTCTCAGAATGGTAAGCGAATGGCGCTTATCCACCGCGTCTTAGGCGGTTTCCTGTGTTCACAACAGTTTGTCTTAGAGGTGGGAGGGGCGTTCCGCTGGTTTGAAAGTCCATCTGGACGTGTCGGCTTGTCGGAAACTGACCGTTGCCCGGCGCATGAGCCACCCCGGATACGTATTTGCTGGTCGCGTTGTCCATGAATACTCGGCCTCCGATTCAAATCGGATTAAGCCACTTTTCGAGAACCTGTAGAGTCTGCTAAAGAGTTTTTAGCGCATCACCGCCGATGAGGGTCCCAAGTCATGGCTTCCTTTCACACTGATGATTTTGGCTCCCTTTTGTCCCGGTGCTGACACGGGTACCTTCTGAATGATCTCGCTTCGCCGCCACTACTTAGAATCCAACCCCCAGGAGTGGACTAGAAGATCAGCTTGAGTGCGAACTGCATCACGCGGGGATCACCCGCGAGGCTGGAAATGCGGCCTACCGTACCTGGGCTCGAAACATCCGAATTCGGAATGCTGAACTGCGGCGTGTTGAACAGGT
>JAKASH010000196.1 GCA_021828225.1 Acidobacteriota bacterium
GCGGCCACGGCGTCGGTTCTGTGCCGTTGGCCCTCTTCAGGCTGAGACGCCACGAACACGTTGCACGAAAGGTCCGCCGTGGCCGCCAGCTCTTGATCTTTGGCGGGATGGAAGTTTATTCGAGGAATACACGCCATGAGGAAAACCAACCGCGCTCAACCCATGAGTCGTTGCCTGACGTTCTTGATGCTGGCAGCTTTGGGTCTAGCCTTGCCGCTAAGCGCGCGCGACAAGTCCGACATCATCGTCATGAAGAACGGCGACAAGATCACCTGTGAAATCAAGTCACTCCAGTCCAATACGCTCTATATCAGCGTCGACTACATCCTCAACACTATCTCCGTCGATTGGACAAAGGTCGACCACATTGAAAGCTCGCAGTTGTTCCTGGTCAAGACGCAAGACGGAACGGTCTATACGGGAGTGCTTTCCACCCCGAAGACTTTGGGCGGACGTCCCCTGCAAATTGAAGTATTGGAAGCCCCGGAGAAAAAAGTCGCTCTCGAACGGAAACAAGTCGTCAATGTGAACCAGACCTCCGCTAAAGTCTGGCAGCGCTTCAACGGTGAAATTGGCCTGGGCTCGACCTATACAAAAGGCAATCAATCGACCCAATACAATCTCAACACGCAGATCGGCTACGTGGAGGAGCGCTGGTCCGCCGCAGCGAACTACGCCTCAAACCTCAATTCCAGCTCTGGATCGGGCACTTCGACGCGAAACGATCTTACCCTTTCAGGGAAGCGGCTCCTGCAGTGGAAGAACTGGTACTACACGGGGATTGCTGACTTCCTTCAAAGCTCGGCTCAAGGCGTCAAATTGCAGAGCACCTTTGGCGGGGGCATTGGACGGAATCTCAAGAACACCGGCGGCACTTTCTTCAGTGTCTATGGCGGTTTCGCCTGGCAGCAGATCAATTACCATCAGGCGATCATTACGGCCAAAACGCAACATGTGACTTCGGGCTTAATCGGAACAAGCTTAGAGATCTTCCGATTCGACAGAACGACCTTAACAGCCACGGCCAATCTGCTGCCGGCCATTTCTGAGCCTGGTCGATTGCACTTCAAATTAGACACAACTTACTATGTTAAGCTCTGGGGGAAGCTCAACTGGAATCTCACCTTGTATGACAACTGGGACAATCGCCCACCACCAGGTTTCTCCGGCAGCGACTACGGAACCAGCACCGGCCTGAGCTTGAGCTTTGGCAGCCGCTAGCATTACGTCTGCCACTGACGGCGAAGGCCTGGACATGATCTGACGTGGGGTCAAAGACTTTTCCTGCTGGGATCAGTTTCTTTGCCTCGCCGTCGGGGGTCCGGATAAGCCGGTGCTTGGGACACTCTCCGTTGCAGGCGAGACGCACTTCGTGTTCCCGGATGTACCGCGGAAACATATCGCGCTTGTCCTGGCCCAACTTCCACTGCTGATGTTGCCGAGACTGTTCTCGACTTTGCCTTCGGCGATTGAGATCATGTGAGCAAGCAGACTCGCAGGTTATAGCAACGAGTTACCCACCAGAGTCAGCTAACCACAGAGGTCAATTGAATTGAAACTTGACCCTTATGCCGTTTCCACCTTCCCGACGTTGAAGCCCTCCACCACGATTCGTGGCTGCTCGCCGCGCGTGTCGACATTCTCCAGTTCCGCCCGGATGGCGCGTCGTTCGCCCGGCATCAGCACCACGTAGTTATCGTCGTAAAGCGCCGGAAGGATGCGGTCGCCGCTTGTCGCCCGCACGGCTTTGACCCTGACCAGTAACGCGGGCTGTGCCGACAGGTTGTGCAGTTGAGTGGTCAGCACCCACCGGCTGCCTTGCTGCTCGACCTGAGTTGATGCCTCCAGGTTCACCTTGGCCAGTTCCCGGACGGCGCGATAGTTGCCGACTTCTCGCGGCCGCAGGTAGAAGTTGGTCGATACAGGCTTGCCCTTTTCCGCGAGAGTCAGCCGCAGAAAATGGACCGGCATCAGCGCGGAAGGATATTCCATTTTGATGCAGGAAACGGTGCTGTCTTCCTTGCTGTCGAGGGACGTGGTCTTCGTCCATTGCCGGCTGCCATCCATGTTCAGGATGTCGACGCGGGCGGTCAGGTCCTGGACGTTTCCACCACTGTAATTAACCACCTCAATGCTCTCGGTGACAGGGTTCCACTGGATGTGGAGCGGCTCGCATCCCTTCTTGGCTCCGAAATATGCGGCCGTCGGCTCGAAGTAATAATCGTAGGTTTGCCAGACAAACGAAGGCCAACACGGATGGCTCATCCAGATCAGCAGGCCCATGCGGTACTTGCTCTGCCCCTCGAACATGGCACGGTAGCCTTCGTAATTGATGAATTGCGCCAGCGCCACCCACTCTTCCGCGTTCGTGGCGCCGCCGTACTCGTGTTCGACAATTCCCCGGTAAGACGCGCCGTTCGCGGCGCCCTGCAGGCAGAAATCATGCAGACCCCAATCCAAGCCCTGCGGCCACACTGCCTGTTTCGGCATCATCAGCCGCACGCTGTCCATGGGAGGAATACACGGCAGGCCCCTCTCGCTGTGGAACCTCTTGTTGGCACCAGGACCAAAGTAGAAGGTGAGAGGCATTGTGCTGTAAGGGCCGCCCCCGCTGACCACGCCGAAGGCTGAGTTGGGGATGTAATGAACGCCGGGATGCAGTTCCGCCAGCACTTTGGTCAATCCGTCTTCGATGGTCTTAGGAGGGTTCCCTTCATTGCGCCCACAGTACAGGCCCATCGAGGGATGATTGCGAAGACGCAGAATCGTGTCCCTGGCGTTGTGCAGGAACATAGCGTCATTATCGGGATTCGGTCCATCCCACGGATTCGCCAGCCAGAAGTCCTGCCACACCATCACGCCGTGCCGGTCGCACGCTTCATAGAAGGCATCCCGGCCGACTTGCCCCACCCAGTTGCGAATCATATTGAAGTGCATGTCACTATGATACCGAACGGCGACGTCGTACTCTCGCGCGCGGTAAAGCAGCATGGATTCGCTGAAACCCCAGTTGCCGCCCTTCGGAACCAACCGCCTGCCATTAACCCAGATCTTCAGCGCACCGCCTTCCTCGCTATACGTCATCTGCCGGACACCCACTTTCACCGATTTCGTATCGGAAACCCGGTGGTCCGCTTCAAACGTCATTTCCATGTCATACAGGTGCGGCTCGCCGTAACCAACCGGCCACCAGAGCTTGGGATTCTGCATTCGCAAGGCCAGATGAGTGGAGGGATCCAGCTTGACCTTGCTTCGGGTCGATGCTTCCAGCCTGACCGGCTGCTCGAACTTCACGTCCCCCATGCTGCCACGCAGAGTTCCCTTCACCGGCCTGGAATCATGATTGACGAGTTCGACTTCGACGCTCACATCCGCCCGCGAGGTTTCCGGCAGGGGCAGCGTGGTGACGACGTAGGGATTCTCAAGAGTCACCGGGCCGCTGGTGGTGAGATAGACATCGTTCCAGATTCCAATGTTTCGCCCGCGGATCGTCGAGATCCAGTCCCAGCCGATCGAGGCATGGAAAGTGGGATTATCAATGCCGAGAGCGCCGCCATTCTTGCCCGCCGAAGCAAAGGTCTTCTGTTTCACGCTTCCCGGCGTGTCATTCTTGATAATGCGAACCACCAGCGCATTCTTCTGCTCCGGAAGCAGGTGTTGGGTAACATCGAAGCGCCCCCGCATGAAGCCGCCATCAATGCGCCCCAGCTTGGCGCCATTCAGGAAAATGTCCGCCTTCCAGTTAATCCCGTCGAAATTCAGCCAGGCGTGCTGGCCACGATCGAGTCGCTGCGGCACAAACTCCGTCCGGTACCAGAAATCGGCGTAGAAGAATGAATCCGAAATATATAACTGGTTCTCGCCATAATTCGGATCGGGAATAGCCCCGATGTTTAAATAGGTTGTGAGGACCGTGCCCGGCACCGTGGCGATGATCCATCCCTTGTCATCAAAGCCAGCCTTCGAGAGCGTCTCAGCGTCTGCCGCCACCAGCGAGTCGCGTTGCAGCCGCCAGTAGCCCCCGGCCAGGTCCAGCCGTCCGTCAGGCCGGGCCGCAGGCGCCGGTTTCGGCTGGACCGTAAATCCGCCGCGCCCGTAAACCTCCATTTCGCTCAGCATGTAGCCATCTGAGGAAGTTGGGCGCGTCATCAGAACCCGCACATATCTCCCGCGGGCGGGCGGGGCCAGCTTCATGTCATCGGTCAGGTCTGTCCCACCCGGCAGCGGCTGGACGTCGCGCCAGTTTTCTGCGTCGTCGGAAACCTGGAGAGAACCTTCCGCGGCCTTGGCAATCCAATAGAGTGACACCCGGTCGAACTCAAACGACGCCCCCAGGTCAACATAAACCCACTCTTCCCCCAGACCCTTGCTCATCCACGCGCTGGTAAAATGGTAGGGTCCGCCAACCTCCACTCTTTGATTGTTGTTGTAAAACGCAACCGTCCCAAGTCCCCACTGCATGCCGAACGAAAACGGTGGAGCATTGGCCACCACGCATTCGATCTGGTAAAAGCGGCTTTGCGAGGCCGGGTTGAGAGCAATCGACGGCTTGAACAAATATCCCGGCCGCCCGAAACCCGGCGGATATCCAGCCGTCGAGGCGGGTTCCGGTCCCGTCACGCTGCCGGCATTCTTCCAGTTCCAGCCGTCTTCAGAAACGGACACCACGAAGCCCACCTCAGCCGGTTGCACGTTCCTCGCGTTCAGGACGACGAGCAGGTCAATGCGATCGACTTGCGGAACGCTTTTCCCTCCACCCAGGCGGATCTGCACCCATGGACGCGGACCTCGCATATCCACCACGCTGGTCGGGGCGTGATCCAGAATGAATTCACGCTCGTTTTTTGGGAGCGTGCCAACAAAGCTTACGGAAGTCTCCACCCAGTTGGGAGGATTGGTGTCCTTGATGCCGTCCGTAATGAGCTGTGCCGTCAGGTTATAGTCATAGCTGCTTGAATGGTAGGCGGGGCGCAACAGAGCCAGATTTCGATAGGCCGACGACTCATTCACAACCATCGTTGGTGCGAAATTCTCGCTGGGGTTTCCGGGGTACATGCCGATTCCCCGTGTGTACTCAGTCCCGTTGCTTAAAGACATCCCGCCGGACTGACTTTCAGCATCCGGACCCGCTGGAGTTCCGGCTGGGGGCGGGTCGGCCACCAGGGCAAGGCCATGAAGATCTCCTAATGCTGCCGTGGCGCCCACAATCGTGCTCTTCAGAAAAGTGCGCCGTGAACTCGTAGGAATTTTCATTTTGGACCTCCTGGAAGGCACGTAGTATACACCCGAATTCGCGCCGCAGCGTACGAATGTGGGCTCTGTGACAGACCGGTGTGTGGGCGCAGAAATTCGGTCTCGGGCGTCCGTGAAGGACAATGTACTGCGACTATTCGCAGATAACAGCCGACATCAGCCTCCCCAAGCATTCAGAGATTCACCAATAGTGCGAAACGCCAGCCTGCACGAAAAGTGAAAAGGCTCTTGAGAATCTGCATTCGTGCACTGGTCCTGTTATAGCTTCTTGTTTAAAGTGCCGGACCAACCATTCATTTCAAAGCGAGCAGCACGGCGTGTGATCCAACGGGCGATTGTCCTGACCGGACGCGACCGTTCCGTACGTCAGAATATCCGCGAGGTGCGCATCGCGACGCTGTGGGTCCTTGAAAACTGGAATCATGAACGAACGGTCAACCTGGAACGCGGCATGGTCACATAGTCGGTCCTCTTGCTCTCAAGAACCATCAGCAGTTCAAGAGATTATAGGCTGACCTCTCCGTGGCGTTTCACGATCAGAAGCCCGTCTTGGCCAGACAGCTGTAGACCAGCCTGGAGAGGCCCTCAGGCACAGATTTGCATCGGGTCATCGTCAGATAACGGCGCAGCGAATGCAACCGTAACTCCGGTTTAACTTCTCCTACTGGCATAACCACCGGGTGAACGGGCGATTGCTTATCGAACCGTCTCTGGTCAATTCTTTCCCGCAATACTTATGCCCGAACAAACGCAAAGCCGACATTAAAGGCAATGGTCCGCCAAGTAGATTCCTAACTTCGCGAGGGATGAGTGCAGATGAGGCTGCGTTCAGATGCTAAGGAACTGTGATCTGAGGCAGAATAATATCAGACTCATGCTGTTTCGATGGCTTAGGTTAAGTGGGTCG
>JAKASH010000197.1:0-2354 GCA_021828225.1 Acidobacteriota bacterium
TTTTCGCGCCTTCCGTCCTGAGGAGCGTGATCTTCTTCGAGTTAGCGAACTGAGTTGGCCCGCCAGCGCCAGCCAGAGCATCGAGGACGGTCATACCGGGAAGGAGCTTCACTTCGCCCGGCCGGGTGACTTCTCCCACTACAAAAACCTTTTGGCTGTTGGGCGCGGTGACGGTCACCGTCACCTGAGGGTTGGTAATAAATCTCTTCAGGGCCTCTTCGATCTTGCTCGCCAATTCCATCGGAGTTAGCCCAGCAGCTTGAACGTCGTTTATCAACGGCAGTGAAATCTTCCCGTCCGGACGAACCGTAACCGCACGGGTAACGTCCGGCTCTTTCCAGACATTGACTTCGAGGGCATCCGTAGGGCCGATCACATAAGTAGATGAGTTGCTCGGCGCGCCGGAGGTTGCGGGTGCCCCGCTCGCGTTGCCGCCTGCCGCCTTGGAAGATTGTTGTCCCTCTAGGGTCAATGGCACAGCCGCTGCCAGCAACAGGACAATCGCCACTTTGCACGCTGCCGCCCTCATGAACGTTCTCCTTGGCCGTCGGATGATTCGAGCGGCGCATCGAAACCGATTTGCTTCAGCTTGTAGAGCAACGCCTTATAGCTGATGCGAAGCTCCCGAGCAGCCCTTTTTCGATTCCAACGGGTTCGTTCCAGCGCCTTCAGAATCAGCTCCCGTTCGGCGTGCCGCGATGCTGCGCGCGCCGCCTGCTTGAGAGATGGCTTATCCAAGTCGTCATCATCGAGCCAAGTGCCTGATCCATTGCCGTCCAAATCCCGCAACGCCTGCTCGCCGTCGCCTAAAGCGACGACCTTCTTAATCGCATACTCCAACTGCCGAATATTTCCGGGCCAGTGATAGCGCATCAACTTGGAAACCGCCCTGGGAGCGATGGAAGGTTTCGGTCGGCTCAAAAGGGCCGAGTACTTGGCGAGGAAGAATTCCACCAGTGGCGGAATGTCGTCCTTGCGCCGTCGCAAAGGAGGCAGGCGAAGGCAGACTCCATTCAATCGGTAGTAGAGCTCTTCGCGAAAACGCCCCTGGCGAATCTCTTCCTCCAGGTTCCGAACCGTTGACGAGATGATTCGAGCCCGCAAGCGGTGACTTGGCGCAACCGGCCCCCCATCCGACAAAACGTGCAAAAGCCTGGGCTGAATCGCCAGTTCAAGGTCAGCGACCTCATCGAGGAATATGGTTCCCGCGCCCAGCAGTGATTCGACAAGCTCTGATTTCTCGTCGAAGTATAAGATCTTCTCGGCAAGCTGCGGACTGAGCGTGGCGCAAACGAGTTTCACAAATGGCGATGCCGAGCGAGAGGAGAATTGATGGATTTGCTGCGCGATCGCTTCTTTGCCGGACCCGCTTTCTCCAACGATTAGAACGGGGATGTCCGTGGGGGCAATTTCCGCCATGATCTTTTCGGTTTCTTTCATGGCGGAACTCTCCGACCGCGAGAAAAGCTCGCTGCTTAGAGCAAGGCTCGCTTCATGGCCCATCTCGTTGATCCCGTCCGGGCGCTTAACCTCCATCACTGCTCCTCGAGGTCAGATTGCTTCCTGGCACAAACTTGCCCCAAGCGGAGAAACCGAGACTCAGCACGCCTATTGCCGATGTTTGGGCTGAATCGCGAACGGAGCTGCAATGCGCTCCGTCGCAAGGAGATATCAATGCGGAGGACAATCCACATATTAACTCGGAAGTTGGAACTCATGTCTATGTGATTGCCATTAAGTGGTAAAACTTTGCTCCTTTTCCTTTGTATGGGACCCAAAAAGGTTGGCATTTCGCTGCACGATCCGAGATCGGGAACCGCGAATGTTGTTGCCAAACAGGGAAGGTTGAAAACTGCTTCGCATTCTGGACAATCCTTTGCCACATTCTAAAATCGTCACCCGTGTGCCCGCCGCAGACGCCCCTGGCGTGAACTCAAAATCCCTTGTAATTTCTTTTGGATGTGGAGAATTGAAATAAATCGCCGCAGGTGCCAGCTAATGGTATGCGGATTGCTCTCCGGCGTGCAGAATGTGGAGGCGGGTCATGTTCAAGAGGACGATGAAGTATTTGACTCCATGCGCGTTTCTGATCACGTTGATGGCGCTTCTGGGTGTCTCAAGCGCGAAGGCGGATACGATTTCCACCTTCACTACGGCCGGTGGGACGTGTAATACCGGCAATACCTCGTGCTCAATCGGCCTTTCCGTCAGCAACACTAGCAACTTCCCCGGCACGGCACCTTACGGAACCGTTACGATCACGGCCGATTCGACGGATCAGGTGACCATTAGTGTGGCTATGAACGGGAATTACGGCATTCACAATAACGGCTTCGGCTTCAATTACGACGGAA
>JAKASH010000197.1:2364-6145 GCA_021828225.1 Acidobacteriota bacterium
CTCTGACCGCAGTCAGCTGCACCAGCTCGGCGAATTCCTTGGGAGGTGGCGGCGGCGATACTTGCGGGCCGTTGTCCACGTCCGCTAGCAACTTTGACGGGTTTGGCTTCTTCAACGACAACGTCCCCGTGAGTAATTCACCGACAGGTCAGGCCAACGACGCGGGAGGGCTGGAGCTCGTTCTCAACACGGCGAACTCTGCGTTGACTGAGACGGCTCTGCTCGAGGAATTCATCAACGGAACCAGTAAGGGCGGCGGCCCGGATAACTTCTTTGTGGCGCAAATTGCTTACATTCCGCAGGCCGGGTGCACAGAATTCGCGGGTAACGAAGGCAGTACGGGGGGTACAGCAACCACAAATTCGTCTTGCGGCCCCATTTCGACTCCCGAGCCAAGCTCGCTGACGCTCCTCGGGTTGGGGTTGATGGGCCTGCTTGGGTTAGGAATGTTAGTCTCCCGGCGGTGCCATTCCTTGCTCGCCGCGGGAGCGCAGAGCGCTCTCCGGGGGTTTGCCGCAGGCGTTTCGCAGGTATAACCACAAACGCGATTCACTCCTCCAGACCCGGTGCTCACCGCGCCGGGTCTTTTTTTTTGGGTGCCTAGTGACAAGCAGCTCATTCAAATTGGCAGGGAAAACTTTTGCCATTTTGTGGCAGTTCATTGTCCACATTGTCCATATTGATGAGACTTTTGGTGCATCAGATTTCAGCTTCCTAAGGTCCGCAACTTTTTGTCCTGCAAGCCTATGGGCAATTGCCGCCAGTCTCGGCAAAATCGGTCACAGAATGGAAGCCGGCTTGCCAGTAGGCATAGTTGAACAGGCAGGAGGACATGTCTTGAGTCAATCGTGGCAGACCCCTATGACGAGAGTGCGTTGGATCGAATTAGCGCTATTCGCAGCCCTGATGGTCGGCTTCATGTCAAGCTGCTCATACTGGAGCCCAAACGCCAGAAAACAGAGATACTACGCTGCCGCAATGAAGTACACGAAAAAGGGCAATTACAGGGCGGCCGCCATCGAGCTTCTCAATGCCACGAAGATCGACCCGAAATTTGCCGAAGCCCATTACGAACTTGCGACATGCTATCTGAAGCTTGGCATGGTTCAAGGCGCCTACAACGAACTGAATCGGACGGTCCAGCTTTCACCCAAGGACTGGAAGGCTCAGGTTGAGTTGGGTGAAATGCTTTTGGCCTCCGGTCACAAGAATAAGGCAAAAACGAAGGCTCAGGAGATTATTGGCCAGGATCCGAACGACGCTGGCGCATATGTTTTGCTTGCCAACGCTGACTCTGCCCTGGGAGATTCCGCGGACGCCCTCAAGGAAATGCAGAAGGCCATCGAGCTTGAGCCCAATCAGCCAAACATTTACATCGATTTCGCCATGCTGCAAATGAGGGCGAATCAGCCGGCCACGGCCGAGAAATCTCTGCAGAAGCAAGCGGCGCTTGATCCGAAATCACCCGTGCCGTTGCTGGCCCTCGGGGCATTCTACGAGCAACAAAAACGCTTCTCCGACGCGGAGGCCCAGTTCCAGCGCGCCATCCAAATTGCTCCCAGCGATCCAGCTCCCCGCAAGGCGCTGACTAATCTGTATCTTGCCCAGGGCGAGGAGGCGAAGGCCGAACAAACCCTGAAGGACGCGAAGCAGGCGCTGAGCAAAAATCCTCAGGGTTACACGATGCTTGGCGACTTTTATGTGGCAACGGGGCAGATCGACAAGGCCCTGGCGGAATATGCTTCGCTCTACAAGGAGCATCCGCACGACCTGCGCGTGCAAAGGAATTACATCTCGCTCCTGGTCCTTCGGAATGACTTTGACGGAGCGACGCAGCTCAACGACGCAATCCTTAAGGAGCACCCGGGCGACGTCGACGCTCTCATCACCAAGGGAGAGATTCTGGAGCACCAGCAGAAGCCCGGCCAGGCGATCGAGCCTGTGCAAGCAGCCCTGAAGGCGGATCCGAACAATGCCCGCGCTCTCTATATTCTCGGCATTGCGTTCGATATGCAGGGCGACACCGCGCGCGCGGAGGCTCACTGGCAGGCGGCGGTCAAGCAACGCCCCGGTATGCTCGATGCCCAGCAAGCGCTTGCTAGAATGGCCATGCGTCAGGGCAATTTTGACCAATTAGCCGCCTGTGCGGCCGCGTTGGTCAAATACGCCCCCCGCTCGCCGCTCGGTTACATCTATCAGGGCGCTGTGAACCTGAACCAGAAGGATGTCTCATCCGCCCAGGCGAATTTCCAGGAGGCGATTAAGGTTGCTCCCCAGAGCGCATTGGGTTACGCCAATCTCGGAAACTTAAAGCTCGCCGAGGGCAAGTTCGCGCCGGCCCAAAAACTTCTTGAACAGGCCCTGGACCGCGACCCGAATTCCTATAGTGCCCTACTCGGGCTGGTCCGCCTGCACATGGCGCAGAAGCAGCCGGGCAAAGCCTTGCAGCGGGTGCAGGCCCAAATCGCGAAGGCGCCTAAGAACGCCGCCTACGAAGTCCTCCTTGCGCGCCTTCTAATGATGAACACGAAGAACGCCGATGCAGAAGCCGCCCTCGAAAAGGCGACGGAGTTCGACAAAAATGATATGGATGCCTTCGTCTTGCTGGCGCAACTTGAGGCCAGGAGCGGCTCAATTAACCAGGCGATCGCGAGCGCGGAACAGTTTCTGCAGGACAATCCTCACGACGTTCGGTCCTACGCGTTGGTTGGCTTCCTCGAAGGGCGAAAAGGAGATTGGAAAAGCGCGGATGACTATTATCAGAAGGCGCTCCAGGTCGAGCCCGACTACGCGCTCGCCGAAAACAATCTCGCCTACAATATGCTTGAGCACGGCGGCAACGTGGATGTCGCGCTCACCATGGCCCAATCGGCCCGGCGCGCGCTGCCCAATTCGCCCAGCACCGCCGATACACTTGCCTGGGCCTATTACCACAAGGGGCTTTACCAATCCGCCGTGGACCTGCTCCAAGACGCGGCAAAGAAGTATCCGAACAATCCCGATTTCTGCTACCACCTCGGCATGGCCTACGCCAAGCTGCACGACGCGAAGCAAGCCCGCACTGAGCTCGAACACACACTCCAGATCGATCCGAAGTTCGCCCACGCCGCCGAAGTGACGAAGGAATTGGCTGAGTTGAGGAAATAGGCAAGAGACAGGCGTTCGAAACAGCAACGGCTCCCCCGACCGGCCGACACCTCCCTGACTGGCAGACTCGCATAGACGCAATTTTCGGCGGTCCCTCATTCCTTATCCCGGCAGCACGCCGTCGGTCTGCCCAGGTCTTTCCGATTTGCCCTGCGGGAGTCCGACTCTTTATTACGCTGGGCTGGTGGGCCGCGCGGTGCGAGTCACTGGCGAATCTCTCCACAGCCGCACCCAGGGCGACAGCCCACGGCACGGCGAGAGGCGGTCATCAAACCGTTCACCGGCGTGCGTTGGGTTGGCTGAAGGCCACGAAGATTGGGTCAGACACCCCCCCGCAAAGCGGGTGGCTTGATGAGTGGGGCCGACTCAAAGGCGGTCACCCTTTAGTTTAGTCGTCGCGCCGAGGCGCGCCTTGGTGAGGCATTCAAAACTGTCTGCTGTTTCCATCCGCTTCTTCTTGCTGGCGGATGTCTTGGCGGACTTGCTCCAGTTCGAACCCGACCGTGGGCACGGCATATCCACGGGCCCAGAAATGCTCGCCCGTGAAGTTTCGTTCCTTGCCACACAGTCGGGCCATCGCAATAGCACTCTTCCCCTTGAGAAATCCGATCACCGAGGCCACCGGATGCTTCGG
>JAKASH010000198.1 GCA_021828225.1 Acidobacteriota bacterium
AGAGCAGCAGTAGCACTGCACTCGGACACCCGAGAAACGTTGACCTAGGGAGGATCAAAGATGCGTCGTTACAAGCTGGCGCCGCTGTGCGCAGTATTGCTGCTGGCTGTTGTGGCGGGCGGTTGTAGTACGTTCAAAGCGTTGAAAGCTCGAGACCAGCTCAACAGGGGAGTTGAGGCGTTCCGCAACGCGCAGTTCCAGGAAGCGATCGAGCATTTTAAGAGCGCGGTCGAGTTAGATCCCAGCCTGATAAACGCGAGGTTGTATCTGGCGACAGCCTATGCCCAGCAGTACGTTCCCGGTGGTGACTCGCAGGAAAACCTGAAAACTGGGCAGCAGGCGATCGATGCTTTTCAGAGCGTGCTGAAGATGGACCCGAAGAATACAACGGCCTTAGC
This sequence comes from Acidobacteriota bacterium, assembly GCA_021828225.1. The sequence continues at coordinate 399 of JAKASH010000198.1, forward strand.
CAGCATTGGGCAAATCTATTACAGCATGAAGAACTTTGACGAGGCCAAGGATTTCCAACGCCGCCGTATCGAAGTGGAACCCAATAATCCCGAGCCTTATTACTGGATTGGTGTGATCGATTGGGCGCAGGCTTTCCAGGCCGACGGGAAGCTCCGCAAGGATCTTAACCTCATGAATCCAGACAAGCGTGGAAACCTTCCTCCATTGCCTGAAAAGTACCGAGCACAGTTGGAGGAGGCGAATAGCAAATTGGTTTCGGAAGGGATCGACGCTCTTACTAAATCGCTGGCATTAAAGCCAAACGATTTCAACAGCATGGCCTATTTGAATTTACTGTACCGCCAGAAGGCTGACCTTGAAAAAAGCAAGAATGCCCGTGAAGAAGATTTGAAGGCTGCTGATAACTGGCAGCAGAAGGCTATGGAACTCCGGAGAGCGGAGCCCCCCAAACCGGCGAGCCAGGGATCGTAACTTTTCGCTTTATTGATAGATTCTGACGGGCTCTTTGTCCATTTGTTTGCGGGTCAAAGAGCCCTTTTTTCTCCCCGTACGAACGCCGAAAAAATCTCCCCGCCATAAAACTCTGTTCTTCATTCTGTGCGCCCGGCTCAGCCCATACAACCCATGATCACGAGCTGTCCAGCGTTTGCGACCTAGAGTAGGCTAGTATTGTCGGCGACGAGATAATGATTGTCGCTACGCGGACGACAAGACTTTTCGCATAAGCTCGAAAGTGCTGCTACCATTAAGGTAAGGCAAAAGATGAAACGCCCGTTGAGAACCTTTATGTGCTCCTCTCTGATAGACCGCGTGGCTGGGTCGTGAGAATCCTGGCATGTTTTGCAATGGAAACGCAAGTCCCTCTGAGCGATGTGCCGTGACAGCGCAGATTTGCATTCGGGTGAAGGATCGCGGGGAAGCCTGGCGAACAGTCGGAGTGGCCGATGGTTCCAGTCTGCTTGAATGGTCAATCAGCAGTGCCCTAGAATGGTATGCGTGAGTATGACTCAGTTTGAATCAATTGTCAGGAAGGTTCAGATTTACCGTCCTGGCGACGACCTGGTCTTGCTGCGGAATGCCTATCGTTTGTGCGAGGAAAGGCATGAAGGCCAGAAGCGTCTGTCAGGAGAGCCGTATGTATCCCACCCGCTGGAGGTGGTGAATATCCTTGCTGACCTGCGGCTGGATACGGTCTGCCTGGCGGCTGGGATGCTGCACGATGTAGTCGAGGACACGCCCACCAGCATCGAAGGGCTGAAAGCGCAGTTCGGTCCCGAGGTTGCCCATATCGTCGAAGGTGTAACCAAGATCAGCCGGATCCATTTCATGAGCCCTGAAGAGCAGCAGGCGGAAAACTTCCGCAAGATGCTGCTTGCCATGGTTGACGATGTACGGGTTGTCCTGGTGAAGCTGGCGGACCGCCTGCACAACATGCGCACCCTCGAGCACCTGCCGCCGGAAAGACGGCGGCGGATCGCGCATGAAACGCTCGAAATCTATGCGCCGATTGCTCACCGCCTGGGCATGGGAAAGATGCGGGGAGAACTCGAGGACCTCGCCTTCCGCTATCTCGAGCCCGAAGCCTACCTGGAAGTCAAGAAGGCTGTGGAGAGCCGCAGGAAAGTTAACGAACACTTTCTTGCCGAAGTCAAGCACCTGGTCGAGGGCAAGATGAAGGAGAACTCGATTCCGGCAAAGGTCGAGGGCCGAATTAAGCGGCTCTACAGCATCTGGCAGAAACTCAAGAGACAGCATATCGTCATCGAGCAGGTTTATGATCTGCTGGCCGTTCGCATCATTACAGACGACATCAAGAATTGCTATGCAGCGCTGGGCGTGATCCACAATACCTGGCGGCCGGTTCCCGGCAGAATCAAAGATTTCATCGCTATTCCGCGCCCCAATCTTTATCAATCCCTCCACACGTCTGTGATCGGGCCACACGGCCAGCCCTTTGAAGTTCAGATCCGCACCGAAGAGATGCATCGCGTGGCCGAGGAAGGAATTGCGGCCCATTGGAAGTATAAAGACGGGCACGGGACAACCGTGCAGGATGCTGAGCGCTTTGCGTGGCTCCGGCACCTCGTCGAATGGCAGAAAGAGATGCAGGACTCGAACGACTTCCTTTCGACGCTCAAGATCGATCTCTATCCGCAGGAAGTCTACACATTCACCCCGAAGGGCAAAGTGATCGTTTTGCCTCGCGAGGCTACTCCCATCGATTTCGCCTACGCCATCCACACCGAGGTTGGAAATCACTGTGTGGGCGCTAAAGTCAACGGCCGGATTGTCCCGCTGAAGTCGAAGCTGCTGAATGGGGACATCGTTGAAATCGTCACTCAGTCCGGCCAGACACCCAGCCGTGACTGGCTCGCCCTCGTCAAGACGTCACGGGCGCGAGACAAGATCAAGCATTGGATCAACATCGAGCAGCGCAAGCAGGCCTTGGAAATCGGCAGGAAATTGCTGGAGAAGGAGGCGCGGAAGTACGACGTCGTCTTGAAGAAGATCTCCGAGGAAGATTACCTGCGAGTGGGACGCGAGTACGGCTGCAGTCAGGCGGATGATCTGCTCGCGGGGATTGGATTCGGCAAGTTCTCCGCGCGGCAAGTCCTGTCGAAGCTTTCCCCGGAAGTCGTGCACGAACCGGGCCAGCCGTCGCGGCTGACCAGCACCTTTAAGCGCGTTCTCGGCCTGCGCTCGGACGCGGCCATTCAGGTGCATGGCCATGGTGATCTGATGGTGTACCGCGCCAAGTGCTGCAATCCGATCCGCGGCGAGGCGATTGTTGGTTACATCACGCGCGGGAAAGGCATCTCGGTCCACTCGAAAAACTGTCCGAATGTTCAGAACCTTATGTACGATGCCGAGCGGCGCATTGAGGTGGAGTGGACAGGTCCGAAATACACATTCTATCCTGTTCGGCTGACACTGTTGACGACCGACCGTCAGGGCATGCTGGCGGACGTTACTGCGGCCATCAGCAGCGACCATTCCAATATTCAGAACATCGAAGCCCGCACTGGTGACAACCAGGCCTCAATTGAAGTCACGGTGGACATTGTCGACAGGGAACACCTGGAAAGAGTATTATCCTCCCTGCGCAGAATTGAGGGCGTTTACCGGGTCGAGCGCCATCAGAGAACCTGATATGTTCCTACAGGCATGGCTAGTTCGCTAGTAGAAGGATATTTCGAATGAAGTTTGAACGTCGCGCCGCCCTGTGCGGTGGCATGCCGGGCATGGAGCCCGGCGCCAGTTCAATCGAAGTTAAACTCCGCAGGGAAGTGCGAATGGAAGTTTGGCCTACCGGCCTTTCGATGTTCTGCAACGGACCTATTTCTCAACCCGAACGTCTTCGCTGCTCATCGCCGCTCGTTCGATGGAACCGGCAATTACGCGGCCTTGGTGACCTTGCCGGCGCGGATGCAGGCGGTGCACACACGAAGGGTTTTCCGGGCGCCGTTGACCACTGCATGAACCCGTTGAAGATTGGGGTTCCACCGGCGCCGAGTGACATTGTGAGCGTGGCTCACTCGATTTCCGTAAACAGGACCTTTGCCGCAAATTTCGCAGTTACGCGCCATTAAAAACTCCTTTTAGAATGGACAAAGTCTCGAAAATGCAAACCTTTATTTTATCAGATGTATGCCATGTTGCCTACCAGCTCTTATCCTCAATGGGCCGAAGGGCCCGTGCGGTTTGGAGCCAACCCGGCCGCCGTTCAAGAAGCCTGCGGGGCCCTCGTCTTCTGCTTCCCGCACTTTGCCTGTTTGGACTTGCGGGAGCGATGCTGTTCTTGCCGGGCTGCCAGAGCAGCAACTCCGGCTCCAAAGCCGTCTGGGCAGAAGTCGATGGCCACCCCATCTATCGCGATCAGGTTGACAGGATCTATCGCGGCCGCATCGGGTCCAGCGGGGAGGCTGACGACAAAGAAGAAGAGCTCAGTTACAAACTCAACATTCTGAACGAGCTCATCAACAACCAGATCCTTCTGGCCTATGCTTCCCATTCCGGAATCACCGTGCCGGAGTCCGAAGTTGACACCAAGGTGGCGCAGCTTGAGAGTCCCTACTCGAAGGCGCAGTTCGCGCAGAAGCTGAAAGAGCGAGGGATGACCGAAAACGACCTGCGGGACGAGGTTCGGACCACCCTGACTTTGAATAAGCTGATCAATCGCGATATTAACGGCCGCGTTTCGGTGAGCGACGCGGAGATCGCGGCCTATTACAATCGAAATAAAGCCTCCTTCGACGTTCCCGAAACGGAATATCACCTGGCCCAGATCGAAGTCACTCCGTGGCCCACCAAAGACGTGCACAACCTGAAAAACGACGACGCCAAGACGCCGCAGATGGCGCAGCAGAAGATCCAGGCCCTTTACGCGCAACTGCGCTCCGGCCAGAACTTTGCCACCGTTGCGGAGAACTACTCGGAGGACCCGGCCACCGCATCGAGCGGCGGCGACATGGGCTTCGTCCCGGAGTCGGCGCTGGCCGCCAACCCGGCGATTGAGCGCGTGGTCAAATCCTTGAAGGTGGGGCAGATTTCCGGGATCGTCACGACCCGCAGCGGCTACCACATCATCAAACTCCTGGGCATTGAGAACGCCGGTCAGCGCTCCCTGTCGGATCCGAAGGTGCAGAGCCAGATCCGCGAGACGCTGATGAACGAAAAGGAGCAGTTGCTCAAGGCCGCCTACATTGAAAACCTGCGCGACCACGCCAAGGTGCGGAACCTGCTGGCCGAGCGGATCATCAAGCAAGAAGGATAGCCTACCTACCTGCAGGCCGCTTATTCCAGCCGCAGCAGCTTGGCGCCCGCTTCGATCCCGATGCCTTCCCGCACGTGGACTTCGGTGACATGTCCGGCGCGCGGCGCTCGCAATTCGTTCTGCATCTTCATCGCTTCAATCACCACCAGTCCCTGGTCCTGGCTTACCTCCTGATCGCGGCTCACCAGAACTCGAACGACCTTTCCGGGCATGGGCGCCAGCACGTCGAGAGGGCCGTTGTGGGCAATGGCCTGGCCGGCAAAGCGGCGCGTGCGCGGGTCGCGAACCTGGACGTAGAAGTCGTATTCGGCGATGGTGACAACCCATGTGTCCGCCTGGCCGGGGCGACTGTCCGGCGCCGGAGCCACGCGAACTTCATAAGACTGCCCGTCGATGAGAATCGAATAGGTGCCGGGACTGATTTCAGTCCAGTCGGCCTGGCACAGCTTGCCGTCAATCGCGAACCGGGGCTTTTCGCGGCCACCCTGGCCGTTGGACGGGTTCTGGATTGAGAGATGGTGCTCGCTGGTTCGCGAGTCTTCACGCAACTGGACTTCGAGGTTCATGCCGTTCCTGTCTCACTGCCCGGGCCAATGGTTCAATTGAGCTTCGCGGCCTGTGGCCTTCCATCGCGAGGCTGCGCCACGCGGTCGGGACTGGCCTCGCTCAGATTCCTGCCGCTTGCGCATTTCCAGCGCGGCCGCCAGAATGGCCACGCGCCCCAGTTGCGGAGGCGGCGGCATCTTCAGCGAGCCTTCCGCAAGCATTCGATCGATAAAGCCGGTGTCGAGGCGGCCCTCGACAAATTCCGGATGCGCCAGAAGCTGCCGGAAGAATTGCAGGTTGGTCTGGGGGCCGGCCACTTCATACTCGCTCAGGGCGCGCCGCATGCGCGCCACGGCCTGCTCGCGGTCGGTTCCCCAAACGGCCAGCTTGGCCAGCAGCGGATCGTATTCCAGCGGA
>JAKASH010000199.1 GCA_021828225.1 Acidobacteriota bacterium
CAGTGGACCATGCTCCAATCAAACTTCAAGTATGAGAAGACCTCCGCATTTTCAATCAGGTTTCAAGTTCCCGTGCCTGCTGAGAGCCAATCCGTTCTCACCTATCGTGTGCGAATCCGGCGGTAGCTCATCGAAAGATCCATGTTGCCCCAGGCAGAGAGAAATGAATGAGAACATCGGCCGGAACGTCCCAGAAAATACGAGTGCGGACGGCACAAATCACCGACGCTGGCCGCATTGCTGCTTTCGCTGAGCAGTTGGGCTACCCATGTTCCTCTGCCAGCATTCGACGTCGTCTTCGGAATCTTCTTGCAAGCAATGACAATGCCGTCTGGGTAGCGGAAATCGACGGTGGGGCCGTCGTCGGCTGGGTTCACGTTTTTGTCAAGCAGGTTCTTGAGAGCGAGCGCGAGGCGGAAATCGGCGGTCTGGTAGTTGACAAGGCGTTCCGGGGCCAAGGGGTGGGAAGAGTTCTGGTTCAACGCGCCGAACAATGGGCGAGGACAAAACGTTTGAAGTCGGTCTACCTACGTTCAAACATCATCCGGAAGGAGGCTCATCTCTTTTACGAAAAACTCGGTCTCAAAATCATCAAAACTCAATACGCTTTCCGCAAACCGATTTAATTGTACCGCAGACAACCCGAAATTCCGTTAAAGGATCAGCATACAGTCACCGTAACTATAGAATCGGTAGCGCTCCTCAATAGCGTGCTGATAGGCACGGAAAATCAATTCGTGTCCTGCAAACGCCGAGACCAGCATCAAGAGTGTTGATTTCGGCAGATGGAAATTGGTCAGCAAGCCGCGAATAACCTGAAATTGAGACCCCGGCGCTATAAACAAGTCGGTTTCTCCGCGAACGGGGACAATCTTCCCCTCGTTTTCCAGCGCCACAAACTCCAGGGTGCGGACGCTGGTCGTGCCGACGGCGATGACACGGCGCCCCTCTGCGACAGCCTTGTTAATCGTCGCAGCAGTTGCTTCAGAAATCTCAAATGGCTCCGCTTCCATCTTATGGTCTTCAATCCGCTCGACTTGAACCGGCCGGAACGTCCCGGGCCCCACGTGGAGCGTAATTTCACAGATTTCGATTTTTCGCTTTCGCAAGGCATCAAAAATACGTTCAGTAAAGTGAAAGCCGGCGGTCGGAGCCGCTACGGCACCGCGAACCTTGGCGTAAATCGTCTGGTATGTTTCGCGGTCCATCGGTTCGTCAGGACGGCTCACATAGGGCGGCAGCGGCACATGTCCGAGGCGGTCAATCGCACTTATGACACTGCCCTCGCGCGAACGCAGGAGGACTCTGCGCATTCCGGATTCTCCCCTTCCCAGGACTTCCGCCTCGAGTTCCCCGTCGCCAAAAACAAGCACCTCGCCCGTGCGGATCTTGCGTCCGGGATGAACCAGTCCTTGCCACACGTCGCCAGCTTCGTTACGGGTAAGAAGCAGTTCGACCTCGGCGGTCAGGTATTCACGGACGGCAGGGTTATGCTTGCCGATTCGCTGCGATCGGGTTCCCCGCCGCCGTCCAAGCAAACGGGCTGGAAATACCCGGGTGTTGTTAACAACCAGCACGTCACCCGGCACGAGGACCTCAGGAAGCGCGCGAAAGGTGCAGTCCGTGAAAGATTGACTGGTACGGTCCAGCACCATCATTCGCGAGGCATCGCGCTCGCGCAAAGGTCGCTGTGCAATCAGTTCTTCAGGCAGTTCGTAATCAAATTCTTCAAGTAACATCCTAAGATTATTTTACGCTAACCTTCGGAGGCACTCTTCCATAACCGCCATCTGACTGCTCCTCAGCGCGCAGTTTCATGCGGTGTGGTAAAGTCAGTTCATGTCTTCAGCTACTGTAACCATATCTTCACGCGGGGTTGAAAGAGTCTTCTCCGGCCATCCGTGGATATATCGCAGCGACATTTCTGTTCCTGCACAGGTTGAGCCCGGGTCCATTGTAATCGTCCAAGATCGGCGAAAGCGCTTTCTTGGGCAGGCCCTATATAGCAGCAAATCGCAAATTGCCTTGCGTTTCTTGACCCGGGAGACGGCCCCTTTCGATCGAGCATCTCTGGCCGAGCGAATTCAGGCAGCAGCGGCCTATCGCCAGCAGTTCGTCCGGGATTCTGAGGCCTACCGCATGGTCGCCGCCGAAGGTGACCTCCTGCCATCCCTCGTGATCGATCGCTATGGTGAATACTTTGTTGTTCAGACGCTTAGCCAAGGAATGGAAAGGCTGAAGACAGTCATCACCGAAATACTGCAGGAGAAGTTTTCCCCTCGAGGCATCCTGGAACGGAATGATGTTGCGATTCGTGCACTTGAAGGGTTGGAAGAGATAAAGGGCGTCCTGTCTGGCGAGGCCGCCAATCATGTTGTTGTTACGATGAACGGGCTTCGGTTTGCTTTTGATCTGCTTGAAGGTCAGAAGACCGGCGGTTTTCTCGATCAGCGCGAAAACCAAAGGGCAGCACAAAGCTACGCTTACGGCCGGGCGCTTGATTGCTTCAGCTACACCGGTGGTTTTGCTGTTACACTTAGTACCCGCTGCGAATCCGTCCTTGGAATCGACTCATCCGAAGAAGCTCTGCGCATGGCCCAACGCAACGGCGAACTCAATAATGCGTCGAACATTGAGTGGAAGCAAGCCAATTGTTTTGACTTCCTCAGAGCTGCGGACCAGGCGGGTGACCAGTTTGACATTGTTGTGCTCGATCCTCCAGCCTTCGCCAGGCAGCGATCAAACCTCGAATCTGCTTTGCGTGGCTACAAAGAGCTCAACCTGCGCGCCCTGAAGATCCTGAATCCCGGTGGATATCTCATCACCTGCAGTTGCTCTTATCACGTAACAGAGGCGGACTTTCTTACAGCCATCGCCAGCGCGGCCGTGGATGCTCGCCGGACCGTAACAGTGGTCGAGCGTCGAACCCAGGCTCGCGATCATCCGATCCTGTTAACCGTGCCTGAAACCCATTACTTGAAGTGCCTGATTTTACGTGTGTTATGACGGCTGTGAGAGGCTTTGATTTCAAGTAGAATATACCCTATGAGTCGATTTCGAGACGTGGCGCCCATTCTGCTTTTCACGTCCCTTTGTGCAATTTCGGCACGCGCGGAGGACCTCAAGCTCCTGGTTTCGGTTCAGCGGCAAGATATCTCCCTTCCAAATCCGGTGCGCGCGACGCTACACTTTCACAATGCCGGCCAGCAAACCGTCTGGCTATATCGGCCTGTACGGAGCAAGCAGGCGGCGGATCAAAGCAATTCGATTCCGATGGGAACTGGCGGGCAGGGTTCCGGGCAAACCTACGGCGGATCAACGCTGGAAGTCCATCTCATGGCTATGAGTCCGCCTGCAAACGCTACCAAAGGAGCTGCAGGTCGTGGCTTTGTCATCGGTCCGGACGCTCTTCCTTTTCCGAGGCTGGTCCGGTTAGGGCCTGGCAAGGATTACGATGAGAAAGTTAATATTCACGTTGGACCTGCAGAGATAAAAACTGGCCGAGGAAATCAATCTGTCTGGGGACGTTACAGTTTTTCTGTCACATATTCAGCGGACTATTCAAATGCGGAAATACTAGCTCGGGATGTTAATGCCACCCTTTGGCGTGGCCAGGTGAGTAGCAATGCGGTCACGCTGGATTTGCAGCCGCCGACGGCGCAGGGTTCCATTACAGGGACGGTGCTCGACTCGATCGGACGGCCGTTCAATGGAGCGCTGGTCACTCTGAGCGACGTTAACGAAAATGCCCTTGACCAGCTGTACTCTGACATGGATGGCAGGTTTTCATTCACACATCTACCTCTGGGCCGTTACTGGGTCACGGTTCGCGAGCCCGACTCCAGCCGCGACACTTCGGTGTTCCGCCTCATCGAACTCAACCAAGCGAACCCAACCGCGAAGGTCCGGGTTATGATACTCCCCGTTGAGTCCGACAAAGCTGACCGACTGTTGCACAAGCCCGTGCTTTTTCATATCGTTGATAATAAGGGTCATCCCATTGCTAAGGTTAAGCTTGCTATCTTGCTGACAACGGGGAATGTCATCGAAAATGTTAAGGCGGAGACAAAAGATGATGGCTTTACGGCCGTAAGCCTGATTCCCGGCCTGAATTTGGTAACGTTCCGGCTCCCCGGATGCGGGGACGAGGAACGACAGGCCGACGTGGCCTACGGTCCAGGAGTGGACGGATTCAAATTCGTCTACACGTGCTCCAGGAAATGATGCCTTTCATCCAACGGAGTCTTGAAGACGACGTGGTTTCGTTCCTGGGGAAATGCTTGGCTGCTGACGTTACTGCTTCAAAGTAGAATATCTGGAATAATCTGATCCTCTGGTCGCGTTAGTGATGGCGGTTGTTGACGTTCAGACAGCTTGCTGGCGTTTGGACCATGTGCTTCCTACGACGAAATTCGCAGCCTGCATCGTCCTAGAGTCGCTTTGGGTCAGATATACTGACGCGATCTTGCCTTACAAGCCCTTCCAATCAAGATCTTGATCGCGAGGTTCGCGACTCGGAACGCAAATTGGAGAACCTGCTTGGGACGGAGGTACCCTGTTTTTCGTATCCTTGGGCTGCGGTGGACTGGCGGGTTCGTAGTGCAGTGGCGGGCTGGTACAGAGTTGCTGTGACCGCAGCAGACGGTCTGAACTGCTTGGAAGATCCACTCAGGCTGAAACGGATGAGTCTGTGCGAAACTGACACATTACAAGGGCGCAGCTCCAAATAGATCGGTATTTTTTGTGCCGATACTTTGATGGTTCTCGAAGAACATAACATAGAGGAAGGTTTCCTAGGTGCTGATGTGAGATTCACGGCTATTGTCTGCACTTACAACTATGCACACCTGCTTCCAGACGCTTTGCGAACACTTGCCGCACAGACATTTCCGGATTTTGAACTGTTGATTGTTGACGATGGGTCGACAGATCATACAGAGGAAGTAGTCAGGCAGCATTCCTCAAGATTCCGTAATTCTGTGTACTTAAAAAAAGCACACAGCGGACTTGCCGACACTCGAAACGTTGCTGTGCGAAAAGCCACGGGAACGCATCTCGCCTTTCTCGATGCCGACGATTTGTGGTCGCCACATTATCTGGAAGTCATTCGGAAAAGGGTTGAATCCACACCGCAAGCGGAACTGGTACTCTCGAACGGATTACGCATCCTGGACAACGGTTTGATCCTCCGCCCGGTCTTTTTGCCCGACCTTCCACCGCTCGAAGGGCCCCTCAACTCCGTGACGAACCTGTTTTCCTTGTGTACCGATTTCTGCCCTTCCGGAATGGTGTTCCTGAAGTCTCTCTACGAGCGCATCGGCACATTTGACACTCGTTTCGACCAGGGACTCGGCGACGATGTCGATTGGGTCATCCGTGCTGTCATAGCTGGAGCTTATTGCGTGCGCGTTGATCAGAAGCTGTTCCTCTATCGCTTCCATGGCCGCAACCTGACGAATAATCCGATAGGGTTTCTCGACCCGTGGCTCCGGATCTATGAAGAGCAACTAAAGGGGAGTCGCCTGGGCCCGGAATTTGAGCGGAGCGCCAGAAATTTTGCACGCGACTATGTTCTCCGGCTCTTGGGAGCCTGCTCACCCTCGAAGGGCCGATCGCTGCTTGCGCGGACTCTTCAGACCCTTCCAGGGGATTTCGCCCTTCGAGGTGCTTATTTTTCGACTTATTTGGGATCGACTTATGCGCTGAAAGCCTTGAAATGGGGAAAGCACCTGGTGCAGAAGAAACTCCCTGCGAGGCAACGTATTGATCTGAACGCGTCACCGGAGATAATGTTTGAGGGTGTCTGACCTGCCCCCGACGGGATGGTGCAGTGGTGCCTTCGCTGCGGATTTATGGGAAAAGAGCTACGATGATTCGCGCGCTTCATCTGCAGGACTTGGTTGCGGGCGTTGCGCGATTGGGGCAAGCTTGCTGTCTGAACCCGTAAAACAGCCCTTGCCTCTCGGAAGCTATGTCCAGAATACGTTTAGCTATTGACAAGCAACAACTGAGGAAAGAAATGCGCGAAGAATGGGACAATTGCGCGCATGGACAGTGGAGACACTATATCTGGGCAGAGGCTGCGGATTCCGAAAAATCCTTTCGAGCTTCAGTACAGCGCGAGTACAAG
>JAKASH010000200.1 GCA_021828225.1 Acidobacteriota bacterium
CTTCGATGCTCGAGATGTCTCCGATCCGCACTTGCACCGGTTTGGTGTACGACGCGGGCTGCGCCGGCGCTGGCTGCGCGGCAAAGGCCGCCGCGGAACATGCCAGAATGGCCAACGAGTGAAAAAGTCGTCTCAGTGTTTTCATCATGTTTAGAATCCTACGATCCTCAAAATCGTCCTGATCACAATGTTGGGCGGGCGCGTGCCGTCGTTAATCACTCCCTTGCCGTTAACCTGAACGTTCAAGTCCGCAAGCGCCGTGGAAGGAACAGAATTGTCGGGGCCGATATCCGATGGGCGCACAATGCCGCGAAGGATCACCTGCTGCAGTTGGTTATCCACCTTCACCGTGCGCATGGCCTGAACCACCATGTAGTTGTTGGGCAGGACGGCGACCACCGTCGCGGCCAGGCTGGTAGCCAGCGAGGAACTGCTGGCCGTCTGCGCCTGCCCGTTAAGCGCGTTCGATGAGTTGGGTGAAAAGATATTCTGCAGACCGGAAGTCGGACCGATCTGGCCAAACAAGTCGCTGATGCTGGAACTGGCCGAGAAATCGCGCGCCGACTTCACGGTTCCCGTGGCCTGGGCCGTGGTCTGCTCAATGATGTTGATAGTCAGAATATCGCCAAGGCGGTACGCCTTGTCGTCCCGCGGAAGCTGCGCGAAGACACCATTGGGATTCCAGATGCTTCCCTCGGTGGGAGCCGGGTTGGCAACCCCCTGCTCAGCCTGCCGGACATACTCCGCCAGACTTTGTTGAAAAGTAACCTGCTTGGATTTCTTCCTCGCAAGCGTCCAGCTCGGAGCTAAAAAGAACAAAACAATTCCGGTCGGAATCAGCCACCACTCAGAGTCTTTCTGCCAGGTTCGATTCACTTTTTCCCTCTCGTTACAAAGTCTTCCGCAGGCGGTCACGCCCCACCACCCTGGCTTCCACCACCTGCCGTGTTTCCGTATTGCGGACGCGAATTTCCTGTCCTAGCACTCCCTGCTCCAGCGGATCGACGACCGTCTTGATGCTGAAGGCCGCGCCCTGAACAATCAGTGTTGCCAGCGCTCCTGGCTTCACCAGTACCGGCTGCTTGAACAGATCGCGGTCGACCGGCTCTCCGGCTTGGAGCGTCGCGCGGGTCTCAAGTCCCGCCAGCCCGGCAGCGCCCACCATCGGCGCAGCAGGATCGCGTCGGGTGGCCCTCATCTCCACGGCGAAGTCTCCGGAAGAAACAATCTCGCCCGGCGGAATCACCCGGCGCGCCACCAGCGTGGGCAGCTTCAGAGCGCGCTGAACGGTCACGGTGAAAGGAAGGTTGTTTGGTTCCTTTGAAGTCCACAGGGTGAACTCGGTCTCGCGCCGCAGCGGGTCTGAAGCAATCCGCAGAACCTCGAGCCCGGGATTGTCCTCGGTCACATAAATCGCGGCGGAAAATTGGAGGTCCTGCGCATCAATCGAATCTTTGCCTTGAAGTCCCTGGTTCCCCAGCGCGCGGTCGATGGCCTGCACGATTTCCGCTTTGGTGACGGCCCGATGAAAGCGCTGGATCACGATTTCTTTTGGAAGCCGCAATTCTGCGAGCAAAGCAGCATGGTCCCGCAGCAGGAATTGCAGTTGCTGCGGATAAAGGACCCGGGAAGCCGTGGGCTGCGGCGATTGTCCCAGAACGATTTTCATCGCTTCGTGGTGCAGCGTGGCTGGCGCGGAGCGCGGCAGAAGGTCGTCGAGCGTGAAGCGGTCGGCGTGGAGAACAACGCGGGCAAGCAACGGCACGCGATGTGAGGGCCGGACCCCGGTGGCTTCTCCGGCCTGGCCCGCGACGGCCAGGAGCAATGCGAGCAGGGTTATGGCGGATCGTGTGCACATAGCGTGTATTGCCTCAGGCGACGTTATTAAGCTGCTGGAGCATTTCGTTGGCGGCCTGCACCACTTTCGAGTTGGCTTCGTAGGAGCGCTGCGCCAGGATCATCTGGATAAACTGCTCAACGACGCTGACGTTGGACTCTTCCACCATTCCCTGCTGCAGGCTGCCGAGCCCTTCGGCGCTGCCCGGAGCGCCCACCAGCGGGTCTCCGGAAGCGGTGGTGGGAACGAAAAGGTTGCCGCCGATTCCAAGCAGGCCGCCGGGATTGGGAAACAACGCGAGCTGAATGCTGCCCACCTGCGCGGCCTGGCTCTGGTTGGGCTCCGACACGCTGACGGTTCCGTCCTCGCCAATGCTCACGCTGGTGGCGTTGGCGGGAATCGTGATGGCCGGCTGGATGGGATTGCCATCGCCCGTGACAAGCTGGCGCTGCTGGTTGAGGTGGAATGATCCGTCGCGCGTGTAAGCAAGCTGGCCGGTGGGAGTCAGCACCTGGAAGTAGCCGTTTCCCTGGATGGCGACGTCGAGCTGGTTCCCCGTAGACGTCAGGTTGCCGGGAGTGTCAATCACTTCCGAGCTGGCTGGCCGGGTGCCCAATCCAATCTGCAGACCCGCGGGAATAGTGGTCTGCTGGGTCATGGCCGATCCGGGCACCACAACGTTCTGGTACATCAGATCTTCAAACTGCAAGCGGCGGCTGCGGAATCCCACCGTGTTGGCGTTGGCCAGGTTGTTGGCGACGTTTTCCAGGCTCAGTTGCTGGGCGTTCATGCCGCTTGCGGCCGTGTAAAGAGCTCGAAACATTTTTGAATCACCCTCCTACTGTAGGATCGGGACGCTCGAAATCACCGTCTGGTCGAATGTCTTGTCAAAGGTGGTCACGGCGTTCTGGAGCATCTGCGTTTCCCGCTGCAAAAGGATCAGGCTCACCATCTGCATCATCGGGTTCACGTTGGAAGCTTCCAGTGCGCCCTGCCGAACCTCGGGATCGCTGGCAGCCTTTGCGGCCACAGCCGGCGCCGTATAGTAGCTGTTTCCCTCAAGCGACAAACGGGTGCCCTGCGGGAAATCGACAATCTTCAACTGGCCGGCCAGCGCGCCGTCCACGGAAATCGTTCCGCCGGGACCAATGGTGATCTTGCCGGGAGGAATCTTGATAGGCCCTTCGCCGGGCTTCCCGCCGGGCTTGGGAACAATGCCCATGACGGGATCGCCCTCCTCGGTCGAGAGAATGCCCTGGGCGTTCACGTGCAGGCTGCCGTTCCGCGTGTAGCGGTCGCCCGCCTTGGTCTTTGCGACCAGGAATCCTTTGCCTTCCAGAGCAATGTCAAGCGGATTGCCGGTAGGCTGGATCGATCCCGCCTGCAAATTCGTCGTGGCTCCGCCCAGCACGCCGTAGTCGTTCACGGCGCGATTGAGCGGCCCGGGATTCGTGTTGCCCATGGCGGCTGTGAGCGTGCGATAGAATTCCGTCTGCGATTTGTACCCGGTGGTATCGACGTTGGCGAAATTGTTGGCAACCAGATCGAGCGCGTCGAACTTGGCCACCAGTCCCGTCAATGCTGCGTAGAACCCGCTGTACATGCCTTTTTCTCTCCACGCTGGCTCGTGCAGGTGGGAGACCAAAGTTGGGATGAGAGGTAAGTGCCTGATAAGGCTTAAGTTATTGCAGTTGGAAATCGAGCGAGGGAGCAGGAGGAGGAGATTTTTGCCGAGCCCGGGTAGGCAAATTCTGTGCCCGGCAAAATGTGCCGGATGGCGGCTTCAGGCGATGCGGAAGGAGTCTTGGATTAACGGGCGGGACAAAGAATTGAGAGGCGGATTGAAGGACTTCGTTCTGTTTCGCAAGACAACATCGGATTATTTTTGCTGCTACTCAGGCACACTTCTCCGATCATGTCATGACTAAGCCCGTCTTGACATGCGATAGCCGTCACACTTGCAGGTGAGGGCGCTGTCCTCAGCGTCAAAATGTGCCGCCGGAAGAGTCCACACCGGTGCCGCACGCAACCGAGGCCGACGTCAAACAGTTCCCCGCCACGGCTTCCACGGGGCAACGCGCACTCAGGCATGGTTCGTGAAGTCCCTCAGTGCCTGGGTGGCGTGTTCGATTTGCTCGTCGGTCAGTTTGGGGTACATGGGCAGAGATAGAATCTCCCTGGCCAGAGCTTCCGTGGTGGGCAGTGTTCCTTCTCCTGGATAGCCAAGCGCCTGATAGGCTGCGGTCAGGTGCAGCGGCACCGGATAATGGATGCCTGTGGCGATGCCTCTCTCGCCCAGGAACGCTTTCAATTCGTCGCGCCGTTTGGTGTGTATTACAAACAGATGAAAATTGTGCTCACCGTCGGGCGGAATTTCCGGCGGAACGATGGATGAATCGCCGAGGGCTTCGGCAAGCTTCTTCGCGTGGCGCACGCGTGCCCAGTTCCAATCGAAAAGATGAGGCAATTTGACGCTGAGGATCGCAGCCTGGAGGGCATCCAGACGATCGTTCGAACCAATCACTGAATGCTCATATTTTGCCGGACTGCCGTGGTCGCGCAGGATGCGAATTTTATCAGCCTGGCAGCGATCGCCGGTGGTCACCGCCCCCGCGTCGCCGTAAGCGCCAAGGTTCTTGCCAGGATAAAAGCTGAAGCAGCATAGTCTCCCGGAGCCGCCGACCGGGCGGCCACCCCGGCCGACGCCATGGGCTTGTGCCGCGTCCTCGACAATCTCAAGCTGATATCTGGCGGCAAACCTCTCCACTGGACCGAGGTCCATCGCACGGCCGAAAAGATGCACAGGGATAATCGCCCGGGTCCTTGGCGTTACAAGCTGCTCAGCCGAGTCGATATCCAGGTGGAAAGTGGACGGGTCCACATCGGCAAAGACGGGTCGTGCGCCCACCAGGCTCACGGCTTCCGCCGTCGCAAAAAAACTGTTGGCTGGAACAATGACTTCGTCCCCCGGGCCGATCTCCAGGGCCCGAAGGGCCAATTCCAACGCTGCCGTTCCCGAGCTGACGCCCACCGCATATTTCGCTCCAACAAATCGCGCAAACTCTTCTTCAAACCGCTCCACCCAGGGTCCGCCCACAAAGTGCGCAGCGGCAAGGACCTCATCGATCGCCTCGCGTATCTCCTCCTTTAAGACTGCATATTGCGCCTTGAGATCAACAAAATAGCCATATGTTTGTGCAAGAGCCCGCAGCCACGCCGGCGTATGAAAGATCGACGCTTTTGGGTGCCACTCGACCAATGAAGACCATCGGGCATCACAAACCGGATCGATCCGATAGGTTGCCGTATTAGATGCCATCTTTGTGCTGTGCGCCGGGAGCACGGGCGCCATCATGCTTCCATCCCATTGACTGAATTGCCCACCGGCACGGGCGGCTGCACAACGTGCGGCCGGAGGAATGAGACCATTTCGCTTTTCAGCTTCGGGGTCGAGGCCATCAAGCCTCGAAGCAGCGCGCTGGCGCGGTTAAACACCGGCCGCGCGAAATCGAGCGTTTGAACGAAACCGCCTCCGGCTTCGACCAATGCCACGCCTGCGGCTACGTCCCATTCGTGCTTCGGTGTCAGCGTCCAGGTACCGTCCGCCAGTCCCGCCGCGACCCGCGCCAGCTTGTAGGCCACGGAGCCCATCGGCCTGATCGCAAAAGGGGCATCGCGAAATAGCTCCCACTCGCCGCGCTTCACTTCGCTCCGGCTGGCAAGAATGGTGGCTCCGGCCAGAGTCGCTCTTGAACATGGAGCAGCGTCGCTTCCCTGGTAAGTAAAACCGGCTCCGGCCGAACCCAGGAATGTCTCCTGCGTGGCGGGGTTCGTGATCCCGCCGGCAATGGCAACGCCGTGCCGCACATAGGCGATTGAGACGCACCATTCCGGGATTCCGGCCACAAACTCGCGCGTGCCGTCGATCGGGTCTACGATCCAGAGGTTCTCGCACTCGAGACGCGACGGAGCATCAACGCTCTCCTCGGAGAGCCAGCCTTCTCCATCACGCCGCAGAACGCGATGGAGCACGTTGTTCACGGCATGATCACCCTCGGTGACAAGCTCGTTGCCCTTCTTGAAGCGCGCCTCGACCGACCCGGATGCAAACGGCTTCAGGGCATCCTTGGCCCGTTCCAATGCTTCCCCGATGCGCTCTAAAGCCTCTGCTGGAAGAAAATCATTCATCCCTGACTCCTTATGCAATCGCGACTCTGGCGGGCGGGCCACAGGCCTGATCGCGGCGACCTGCGGTGAAAAGCCATAGAGTGCCCCGGCAGATG
>JAKASH010000201.1 GCA_021828225.1 Acidobacteriota bacterium
TGCCCTGTACTATCTCCATCGCGAGAGGTTGTTGCCGCAGGGCTTTTCCGTCATCGGGTGCGCGAAGACACCTTACACCACCGAGAAATTCCGCGAGGCGATGGCGGACGCCGTCCGCAAGTTCTCCGAGAAGTCGTCGTCGGTGGATGAAGCCTCGCTGGGGAGCTTCGCCGAATCGCTCTATTACCTGACGGACGATTTTGGCGACAGCAATGCCTACACTCAGCTTGGTGACCTGCTCGCTAAGCTGGATCGCGAGCGCGGCACGGGCGGGAACCGGCTCTACTATCTGGCCACGCCGCCCAGCGCATTCCCTGTGATTATCAGCCATCTTGGTTCTGCCCGTCTGGCTGCGCCGGAAGACCCCGGAAAAAGCTGGACCCGCGTCGTGATCGAAAAACCCTTCGGGCACGACCTTGAAAGCGCGCGCGAGCTGACCACCACCGTGAACTCGGCCTTCAAGGAGGAGCAGGTCTACCGCATTGACCATTATCTTGGCAAGGAAACCGTCCAGAACCTTTTGGTGTTTCGTTTCGCCAATGGCATCTTTGAACCCATCTGGAACCGGCGCTACATTGATCACGTTGAAATCACCGTCGCAGAGGATCTGGGAGTCGAAGGGCGTGGCCGCTATTACGAAGAAGCCGGATTGCTGCGCGACATGATTCAAAACCACGTGATGTCGGTGCTGAGTTTGGTGACGATGGAGCCGCCGGCCTCGTTTGAGGCCGTCGAGGTGCGCGACGAGAAGGCCAAGGTGATGCGCGCGATCCGCCCCATTGATCTCGACCGCCTGGACGACTTTGTGGTGCGCGGCCAATACGCAGAGGGCTGGGTGAAAGGCGAAAGGGTTCCACCTTACCGCGAAGAGCCGAACGTCTCTCCGCAATCGGCCACCGAAACTTTTGCCGCTCTGAAACTCTTTATTGACAACTGGCGATGGGCCGACGTGCCCTTTTACGTGCGGTCAGGCAAACGGCTTACCAAACGGGTTTCGGAAATCGTGGTGAAGTTCCGGCGCGTTCCTCACATGGTTTTCGGCCGGAAAACGCAGAATCCGGTTGAGCAGAACGTGCTGGCGATGCGGATTCAACCGAATGAAGGGATCTCGATCAGCTTCAACGCCAAGTTTCCCGCGCCGATGATGGAGATCCGTCCTGTCAAGATGGAGTTCCGGTACGCGGAGTCTTTTGGTGGTGAGCCGCCCAGCGCATATGAAACGCTGCTGCTCGATTGCATGCTGGGTGACCAAACCCTTTTCAATCGGGAGGACGCGGTCGAACTGGCCTGGCAGCTTCTCGCGCCGCTGTTGGAACGCTGGCGTGAAGATGGAGAAAAAGGCCTCCAGCCTTATGAAGCCGGGACCTGGGGACCGGAGGCTGCGGACAAACTGCTCGATCGCTACGGGTGCCGGTGGCACCGTCTCTAGTTCGACTCAAGTGGGCTGTGCTGGCGTGCTTTCCGCCGCCTGGAAGCCCGGCAAGAGGAGGAATCGTTGCCAGTCTTTAAGAAGTTCAAATCTCTCACGGCGGGTGAACTCCAACCGGCTGACGTTGCCGCGCTGGAAGATGAATTGTCCGATCTCTGGCGTGCCGCTGCGGAAGATCCGGAGACAGAGCATCCGGTCATGAGGGCATCTGTGCTCACTCTTCTTGCGTTCGTTGAAAGTGAAGAGGAGGGCCGCGAGACCTTCAATCTGGTCAGCCATGTGATTGCCCAGAACCCTTGCCGCGCAATTCTCATGGTGGCCGAACCGAAGGAGAAGCCGGAGGGTCTGTCAGCTTGGATCTCCGCCCAGTGTCACCTTCCTCCTTCGGGCGCAAGGCAGGTGGTCTGCGAACAGATCTACGTGCGGGCTCGAGGCGAAGCGGTGAAGGGACTGGACAACGTGGTTATCCCGCTGATCATACCCGAGCTTCCGGTTTACCTCTGGTGGCGGGCAGGTCGTTTTGCCCCTCCCGAATTCCTGGACCAGGTGCTTCGAACCACCAACCGCGTGCTGGTGGATTCCGGGCGGTTTGAAGAACCGGAAGTTGACCTGGCAACCCTGGCGCGGCAGATGGCGCGCTTCCGTGATGCGGATGGAGTATCATTCAGTGATCTTAACTGGGCCCGTGTCACTCCGTGCCGTGAGCTGATTGCGCAAAGTTTTGATTCTGCCGAAGCCGGTTCATACCTCTCGGATCTGGCCGAAGTATCGCTGGAGTGGCAGCAGGACCCGGGGGCGGAAAGCAGCCGGACGGCTCAGGCTTTGTTGCTCACGGCCTGGCTGGCCAGCCGTCTGGGTTGGCGCCCGGCGTCGCGCATCGTTCCCAGCACAAATCCAAGCCGTGTGCTGGAATTCCGGCGAGGAGACAACCCGGTTCGAGTGGAGTGGGTCGTTCGCCCGAAGGCCGGTAAGCCCTCGATGCCTTTCCAGGTGACCTTGAAGACCGGATCAACGCCGACCGCGAAATTTTCTGTTAGCGAGTCAACGGAGGAGGGGGTTGTGCGCACGCGGGCAGAGATGCCGGGACTTTTTCCGTTGGAGAGAACGGCCCGGCTTGTTGTCATGGACCAGGTCGAACTGGTTAACGAAGAGCTCAAGTTTCCAGAGCGTGACAAGATTTACGAAGATGCTTTAAACCTGATCGCTGCCATGGTCGAGCTGTAAATATTGAAAAGTGGCGCCGCTGGTGTCGAGGCAGGTAAGCGGGATGAGTGAAGCGAAGATTCAAATATTTCCGGATCTGGACGAATTGAGCCGCGCGGCGGCCGTGCGTTTTGCCGAGCTTGCCCGGCAGCGTGCGGACCAGGGGAAAGTGTTTTCTGCTGCTCTCTCGGGTGGGTCAACCCCACGAACATTTCTGGGAATTCTTGCAAACCCCGAATTTTCCGAGCGCATCCCGTGGGACAACGTTCACCTGTTTCAGGTGGACGAGCGTTGCGTTCCTCCCGACGATCCTCAAAGCAATTACAGAATGATTCGCAGCGTTTTCCTCAGGCCGGTACCGGGAGCAGCCGACAACTTTCATCGCATGAAAGCCGAGGAGGAAGATCGCGAGGCGGCCAGCGCCGAATACGCCGCAGAGATTGAGAAGGCTCTTGCGCCGGCTGAGGGCAGAGCGCCTCGATTCGATTTGATCTTTCTGGGCCTGGGAGCTGACGGGCACACGGCATCGCTTTTTCCGGGCTCGGCGGCGCTCCCCGTAAGCGACAAGTGGGTCTGCCCGAACTATGTCGAGAAGCTCCAGATGCACCGGCTTACCTTGACTTATCCGGTTCTCAACGCGGCCCGTGAGATCGTGTTTCTGGTTTCAGGCTCAGGCAAGGCGGAGATCATGCATCAGGTGCTAGAGGGACCGCGCAACCCCGGGCTATATCCGGCTCAGGGAGTTCAGCCGGCCGAAGGCACCGTCATCTGGTATCTGGATAAAGCAGCAGCGCAACTTCTCGGCACAGGTCGCAGTCACAGGAAAAGTTCTTGATCAAAATTGCTCCCTCAATCCTCTCCGCGGATTTTACCCGCCTCGGCGAGCAAGTGCTGGCAGTGGAAGCCGCCGGCGTGGACCGCATTCAGATCGACGTGATGGATGGCCGCTTCGTCCCGAACATCACCTTCGGAACGCAGGCGGTTGCCTCTCTTCGCCCGCTCACGCGCCTGACCCTGGAAACTCATCTGATGGTGACGCCACCGGAAGATTTCATCGAATCATTCGCGGAGGCCGGGGCCGATACGATCATCATCCATCAGGAAGCCACACCGCACCTGCACCGCGTGATTCAGCAGATCCACGCTCTGGGCAAGAAGGCTGGAGTGGCGATTAATCCCTCAACGCCCGCCTGTCTGCTTTCGGAAGTTATCGGAAACCTCGACCTGATCCTGGTGATGACGGTCAACCCGGGTTTCGGTGGACAGGAATTTATCATGGAAACTCTCTCCAAGATTCGACAGGTCCGAAGGGAGATTCAGGAAAAAGGCCTGAACTGCGAACTGGAAGTGGATGGCGGAATTCACCTTCAGACTGCGCCATTGGCTGTTGAGGCGGGGGCCAATGTGCTGGTAGCCGGATCGTCCGTTTTCGATTGCAAAGACGGTGTGGCGGCGGCGATCCAGGCGTTGCTTTCCAGAATCCCTCGCTGATGAATGAAGCATCTTCCCCCTTCACGTTTGAGTCCCTCTTTTGACTTTGCCTTTCAGCCTCGACTATAGTCAGTCACGGCTGTACGAATCGATTTTCAATTGCCTTCCTGGAGAATTAAGACCTCATTATGAGAATTGCGGTGTTTGGACTTGGTTATGTCGGATGCGTCACCGGAGCGTGCCTTGCCCAGATGGGTCACAGCGTTCATGGTGTTGATATATCTGCCCCCAAAGTGCGCATGTTGAATTCCGGCCACTCGCCCGTGCTGGAAAAAGGTTTGGACGACCTTGTCGCGCAAGTGGTTGCTGAAGGCCTGCTTCGAGCGACGCTCGATCCCGCTGAGGCGCTTGAAGGTGCAGATGTTTCACTGGTGACGGTGGGTACGCCTTCACGCCTGAATGGCAGCGTCAACCTGGATCATGTTGCCTCCGCGCTCGAAAGCATTGGCCGCTTTCTGCGAGGTGCGGAGAAGTTTCATGTGGTCGCGGTCCGGAGCACTGTGCCGCCCGGAACGACCGAGAAGTTGGTGCTCCCGTCGCTGGCAAGGGTGTCCCGGAAGAAGGCCGGGCGTGATTTTGGTGTGTGCTTCCATCCCGAGTTCTTGCGCGAAGGCTCTTCCATCCACGACTTCTTTCATCCGCCCAAAACGGTCCTGGGCACAAACGATCCCCGCGCTGCCCGGCGCTTGATGGGATTGTGGAAGCAGGTTGACGCGCCCCTTTTCGTGACCTCATTCAAGACGGCGGAAATCCTGAAGTATGCGGACAATACCTTTCACGCTCTCAAAGTCTGTTTTGCAAATGAGATCGGTTCTTTGTGCAAACAGTTCGAAATTGACAGCCGGGAAGTGATGGAGATTTTTGTCCAGGACACCAAGCTCAACATTTCACCCCTTTATCTCCGGCCCGGATTTGCTTTTGGCGGCCCGTGCCTGCCCAAGGACGTCAGGGCCATTGGACGGCTTGCTCAAGAAAACGGTTTGCAGCTTCCGCTGATTCAGAACATCCTTCCCAGCAACGCTCGCCATCTGGAAAGGGCGGTGGACCTGGTTCTTTCCGCAAATAAGCGAAGGATTGGCGTGCTTGGCCTGGTCTTCAAATCAGACACCGACGATCTGCGTGAGAGTCCCGCCTGCGCTCTGGTCGAAAGATTGGTCGCAGCCAAAAGACAGGTGAAGGTCTATGATCCCAGGGTGCGGCTGGACCGATTGCTGGGCGCCAACCGGGCGTTCGTCCAGAAGGAACTTCCATCCCTTCCGCGCTTGATGGCTACTTCGTATGAAGAACTGATAAATGGCAGCGACGTCCTGGTTTTGGCGGGGAATCATCGGGAATTTGAAGCCGCAATCGGACGTCTGCAAAAAGGGACCGTCCTGATTGACCTGGTGGGACTTCAGCCGGACCTGGAGGGGGCGGGCATCCGCCGCCGCAGGCCTGCAGAATGACCTTTTCCGGAGGGCTCTCGGTTTGTACCTCTGTGCCGGGCGCTGCACGCGATAAGCCGGTCGTTTGCGTCGACCGAGGCTAGGCGCGTTGCTTTGTCCGGTGGTCGAGATGCGGTCTTAAGCCTGAATGACCGCACAATTAATGATTTTTTGTCAATGGCTCCCTTCATATTTTCCGTGAGAGATGGAAGGCCGGACGTGACAGCAGCTTCGGAAATATGAATAGCCCGCGTGGAGCAGAGTGAAGGTCCACGCGACTTCGGGTATTGCTCACCTGCCTTGGCTCGACCTTTCCTATTTTCGCATTTCCAAGAAGGGCTTGCTTCCGTACCCCGGGTATTTTCCTGCCTCGCGCGCTTTCGTTGCGCCCGTGTCAGTGAACCCCGAAAAAATAGGCTCTGAAAAATAGACTCCAGCCAGCAGCACCATCGCAACTCGCCTCTCCTTGCTCATCCAGCTACACTTCAACGCTTTCCCTGTCCGGAATTCCGAAACGGCTGGGGACGTGAATAAAGCCTTGACATGCGG
>JAKASH010000202.1 GCA_021828225.1 Acidobacteriota bacterium
ATCTAGGCGTCCGGGAAGGAGAAATTTACGGACAATCATCCCTCGCCGGACTATGTGGCCGGACTCATTCAATTCTCGAACGGAGTTCGGGGAATTGTGGAAAGCGGAGACGGCGCTCCGGACGTTCCGGAGGTCGATTACTGGTGGAGGAAATGCAGGATCGGCGCCCAGGGAACAGAAGGTTTTGCCGAGGTCTTGACAGGCGGGGGTTGGCGCGCGATCACCAAGGATTCCGGAGGCGTTGTTTCCGGGCCCGGGTGCATGGATTACGCGCATGACATGCCGCCCTACATTCAGGAGATCGCGGACTGGCTGGACGATCCGAATAAGGTTCATCCGTGTAACGGTGAGAGCGCGTACAAAGGGTTTGAAATCATGATGGCCATTTGCCGCGCCGCTACACAGCGTGGCAAAATCAAGTTGCCGCTAGACCCCGGAGTGCCTGAGTTAGAAGCTCTGGAGAAAGCTCTTCCTGGATAAGGTCAGTTCCTGAACAAGTTTTGGTTTTCCGGGAGGACTCACGATTGCTTGCCTTTATCCTTCCCTGCTTCTCTGTGAGTTTTCAAGGTGCTTGCTGACACTCGTACGGAACCGGCCTGTTCCATACCACGTCAAATGCATGTTTGCAATGCAGCGGATCGCCGGGCTTGAACTTTGAACGTGCAGGTGCTCTATGTCATTTATGATGAAGGAAATTCTGGACCAGCCACGCGCCCTCGCGCGTTGCTACGATGCCGAGCGCAAGCACGCGATTGAGCTAAGGCAGTTCGCCACACGGCAGGACTTCCGCCTGATCCTGCTTGTAGCGAGAGGGACCTCGGACAACGCCGCACTCTTCGGCCGCTATCTGCTGGAGCTGACGACTGGAATACCCGTCTCCCTTTGCGCGCCTTCGATTCACACGCTCTATCATGCCAAACTTGATTTGCGCAAGGCCCTCGTGATTGGTATTTCACAGTCCGGCGAAGGGACTGATATTAATGCCGTGCTCAAGGCTGCCCGTCGCCAGGGCGCATTTACGGTAGGCATTACGAACGAAGCGCATTCGACGATGGCTGGCCTGGTGGATGATGCCTTCTTCGTGCGCGCAGGAACTCAGCGCTCTGTCGCTGCTACCAAGACTTATACGGGCCAGCTTTTGATGCTTTACATGCTGGCGGCGGCGCTGGGGTCGCATATCACTCTCGAACGAGTAGGAGAAATTCCCAGTTGGGTTGCGAGCTCGCTCGAGATTGTGCCGCAGATCAGGCAAATTGTTGAGCGCTACCGTTTCATGCGCCAGTGCGTCGTCGTGGCACGTGGTCTCAATTATGCAAATGCTTTTGAGCTTTCTCTGAAGCTCATGGAAACCTGCTACGTGGTCGCGGAGAGGTTTTCCGCTGCCGACTTCCTTCATGGGCCCATCGCCATGATTGAAAGCGATTTCCCGGTGATCCTTTTTGTGCCTCCCGGAAAGACCTATGGAGACATGAAGCGCCTGGCTGAGCGCGTGCGTCGGCTGCGGGCTGAGACCCTGATCATTTCTGCTGAAGGCGTCAAATTGCCGGCTGGAACGAACGCAATTCGCATTCCGGCTTCAATCCCCGAAGTCTATACTCCGATTCCTTATATTGTCCCGGGCCAGCTTTTCGCTTGTCTTCTGGCGGAGTTGAAAGGCATCGACCCTGATAAGCCGCGATCGCTTAAGATCGTAACCCGCACGTTGTGAGCAGGCGACTTTACCATTCTTGATCAGATCCTGAATGAGAGCCTGGTGCAGAAACTGCCATTAATCAAGGGGAATTTTCACTTCTGCCCCGCGGCGCTCGGCTGATACATACGCGCTATAGAGCACTGCAATGCTGTCAGAAGCCAGGACGCCATTCGCCAGTGGCTCGCGATGATCCCGGATGCTTTCAAGAAAATCCTGAAACTCCGCCAGATAACCATGTTGCCAATCCTCGTCCGGGGCCGGATGGCTCCATCCCTGCTTGGTGGAGATCTTTTCCGTGATATAAACGTCCTTGAAGAAATCCTCTCTCGGGTTGAAGGTTTCGAGCGCGTTAATGGGGTTCAGATTGCAGCGAGTCCGGTGATTGTTGGCAAAAACTTCCAACCAATTATGGACGCCGCCAAGAACCAGTTCTGAGGCGAAAATGTCAGCGACCGTTCCGTCGGCGAAGGTGATGTGCATTTGTCCATAGTCTTCAATGTCTTCATAGCCCTTGCGAATAAAGCCTGCGTCCTGGAAGTTTTTCAAGCGGGTGATCTCGTGTGTTCGGGCGGAAACGGTTGCAGGGCGAATGGGCTTGCCTTCTCTCGCATTTCCTTCAACCGCTTTCAGGTAAAGTGCGGTTGAAAGAGGATGGCATGCCTTGCCGACAATCGATCCGCCGCCTGAGAATTTCCAGATACCGTAATACGGCGAGTGCGAACCACTGTGGGATTCGTCGCCAATCAGCCAGAGAATTTGACCACCGCTCTTCTGGAGGATCTCCCGTTCTTTCTGGATTGCCGGAGCATAAACCCAGTCCTCGGCGTAACCAATCATCTTCCCGCTTTTGTGGGCGGCATCCAGGATGCGACGGCAGCTTGCCATAGCCTCGCGGAGCATGATTTCCTTTGAAAACTTGTTTCCGCGGAATTCGCCGTCGGCATCCTCCGCCGGGCCATAGTAGCCAGTAAAGGGTTTTTCGATAATAACGTGCT
Organism: Acidobacteriota bacterium; assembly: GCA_021828225.1. Next base: position 2,689 of record JAKASH010000202.1, read on the forward strand.
TGCCGCGCTTCAGGGCTTCAACGGCCACGGTTTCATGGCTCGATCCCGGTGTGCAAACATCGACGACATCCGAGGCGTCGCAAAGTTGCTCAAGCGAGTCAAAGGCCTGCACGCCGTATTCGCGTGCAAACTTCTCGCGCGAGGCAGGGGTGTTTGAAATCACACCTGTAATCGTGAGAGGAACACCGTACACTCTCTGGTAACCCTTCATGTGAAACCGGGCGGCAAAGCCCGCCCCGGCAATACCGATTCGAATTGGATCTGTCATGGCCAACTCCGCGGAGATTTGAGGACTAACGATTCGCGTCCTCTTGCGAGGCGATCAATCGCAGTCGGACATCGCAATGCATTCTACCATCCAGGGCGCCGTATGAAAGAGCAATTTGGATAGCAGGATTACCGGCAAGGTGGACAGGGACGCGGCGGGGTGTGCGCGATCCGGGCGATACGTTCCTATGGCGGTTTTGCTTTCAGTCGAAATATAATCGTAAGTAACTGGACGGTTACGGTCGTGCTCCCCGCATCTGGGGTAAGAGGTTTCGCCTCCGGCGATTACCATTGTTGACGGTGGCTCCTTACAATGATGCGAAGGGGTTTTATCAGAGACCTTTAGATTATACTTGTGGGTTGAAAGGGAATACGGTACGCAATGTTTAAGAGGATTGATAGAAACTTCTGGTATGTTTGCCACAACTGCCTGATGCATAACAATCACGACGCTTTGCATTCCATCTTTTATTCCAAGGGGCCAAAGGTGAATGTGCTCGGGCGTCCCACGATGCTTTGTCCACGCTGCAGCGACGCCAACACGCGCTCGTTCCAGGAACTGAAAGAAGCGGGATCGGAATCTGCGCTGTGGGGTCTTGAACGACTGGCGAAGAAATATCCCCGCAGCCAGTTCGAGGTGAAGCCAGCGAGCCAAGCGACGCCTGCCAATTAGCTGGGCCATTCGACCAAAAGCGAGCCTTGGGTCTGCCTGATCAACGGCAGGCATCCGTTGGCGTCTGTTCTTTACTTGCGCGCGGCAATTTGCGGGGACCTTCCACCCAAGGTTCTAAACGCCCGTCTCCGGGATTCACCTGTGCGCTTTTCTGCAAGCCGCTTCTTATGCTGGTTGTGGTGCTGTTCCCGCCAGCGCCGTGATGCGGCTTCGAAGGTTTAAGAAGATCATGTGCCCGATGATCACGTGGGCGTCCTCCACTTGTTGCATATTGTTGGAGGGAACGATGACGGCGCAGTCAAGCAGATCTTTCATTTTGCCTCCGCCAAAGCCCGCCAGCCCAACCGTGGTGGCGCCAACGCGGCGGGCCAGTTCCAGAGCCCTCAGGACGTTCGGAGAATTGCCGCTTCCGCTGATTCCAAAGGCCACATCGCGAGGTTGAATAAAGTTTTCGATCTGCCTCATGAAAACGTCTTCGTAGTTGGTGTCGTTGGCCCAGGCCGTAATCATTGGCATGCTGTCCGTCACGGCAAGCGCCTTCATGCGCCTTACTGACGCCAGTTCTTTCGGGCCAGGGAAGTGCGTGCCCTTGCCGAAGTCGGCTACCAGATGAGAAGCGAGGGCTCCGCTCCCGCCATTGCCGAAGGTAAAAACCGTGTGGTCGGTCTGGTAACAATCGAAAAGAATATCCGCCGCCTTCGACACCTGGTTGAGCGGGAGCTTGTCCAGAACCTTCTTCAGTTCTGTCAAATAGGCTGATGGGTTAGTTCCAATATCATTCAATGTTGTTCACCTCATTCGAGAACTCTTCGGGCAAGACCTGTCCGATGGGGGGCCGGAAATCGGTCCGTACGGGAACACACACATTGCTCTGCGTTCACGCCTTGCCATTGCCCCTGAAGAAACCCTCTCAATTTATTCTAGTATAAGAGCCCATCCTGGTGCATTCAGAGCGCAGGAGAAAATCGCCACACAATTGTCAACTGGCCCGACTGCGGGCGCCGGTTATCGTTCAAGCCTGGATCAGGAGGCGGTCGATGCGGTGGCTGAGGTCGCGCAGGTAAGCCTCATCGCCGCCCCTCAGTTCGCAGATGGCCGAACCCGAGTAGCCGATGTCAATCAGCGCCTGGCGAACCGCCGGCCACATCACTTCTCCGTCTCCCAGGTCCACCCACTCGTAGCAACTGTGCGCCACCTTGAAGTCCTTCAGGTGAATCTTGGCGATCCGCTTCCCCAGCGTGTGAATCCAGTCCTGCGGGTAGCCATAGAACACCACGTTGCCCACATCAAACCACGACTTCACCCACGGGCTGTGAAACTCATCGATGTATTCCGCCATCTCCAGCGGGCTGAGCAGAAACTTGTTCCAGACCTCCTCGATGGCGATCACCACCTTCACTTCCTCGGCCAGCGGCAGCAGCTTGCGAATCTGCCGCTGCGAGCGCACCCACGCTTCCCGGTAGCTGGTCTGCGGGTTGACCACCGCCGGCACCAGCAACACCGCCTCTGATCCCCACAGCTTCGCGTTGTGCAGCGAAGTCCGCATGCCTTCCATGCTCTTGGCCACCACGGCGGGATCGGCCGAAGAAAGCGGATACTTCCAGTGCGCCATGTTCATCACCGAGTCGATCCGGATGCCTGCCGCCTCAGCCGCCTTCTTGATCTCCTCCGCCTCGCGTGGGTCCGGCGTGGTCGGAGCCTGCACCACCTGGAATCCCGTGTCCCGCGCCAGCTTGAAGCGGTCCGCCACACTCATCTCACGGGGCAACATGTCGTACACCAGCCCCTTTGCGAGCGACAGCTTGCCGCTGGCTTGCCCGGACGACGCCCGCAGAGAGGCCGGCAGCGCACCCAGCGCCGCCGTCCCCGCGACCGTCAGCTTCAGAAAGTCCCGCCGTGATGTCTCGCTGTTCATCGCTGTCCCTTTCGTTCGGTCCTTCTTCAGGCAAACTGGTTCAGGTCGATCTCGTCGTCCCAGTGCTCACCCGAAGTCGCGATGGCTTCGTAGCTGACCTCTTCGCCTGTGTAGGCGGATTGGCGAGCCATCATGCAGCTGAGCGCCGACTCCACTCCCTGCGCCGCCTGGTTGTGGAACTTGTTGTTCAGAATGCTGTCCACGAAAGACATCTTCTTGTCCGGGTCCGCTTCCGCCAAGTTGTCATGGAAGACGCCTGAGGCGGAGAACTTTCCACCACCTGCCTGAGAACCAGAACCCGCCCATTTCCAGGCATTCTCGCCGTAGATCGCTACCGGGCCGGAGTAATGCGTCTCCGAAACGCCCTTGGTGCCGAAAAACTTCCAGCCCACATCCCACCAGCCCTTGTCAAACTGCGTCGAGCCGAACGTCATACTGACACCGTTGGGATATTTGAAGACCACGCTGTAGTTTGTATACGCATCGCCATGATCGGGACGGTACTTGTTATTGCCCGAGGCGGACGCTTTGACTGGATGCCCC
>JAKASH010000203.1 GCA_021828225.1 Acidobacteriota bacterium
ACTTTCCCAACTTTGTCCTGGCGGAAGGAACAGCTCGATATCCAAATCTGTCAGATGGAAGTAGACAAACATCATAGGAGCCTTAGATTCTATGCCAATCATCCCGCCGCCACCGAGACCGCCGAAAAGGCTAACCGTAACAGTGCGGCTTGAACTCGACATGCTCAATGAGCTTCGCCGCTACGCCACTTGCCTCAATTCTGACAACTCTTACGTCGTCGCCTACGCATTGAAAGAGCTCTTTGCTGACGGCGACTGGAAGAAATGGCTCAATGCTCACCCCGACATTCATCCTCAGATGAAGGGTCGTCGCAAGTCCTCACAATCCCGTGCATCTGACCAAACTCCTTCGGGTTCAACTTCCATGTCATCTGGCACGACGGCCGACCACAACATCGGTCCTCGCAACTCGATTGGAGGTGCGTGATGGATGGTCGTGTCAACGCTGCTTCGCAGCGGCAGACCAGCCGCGCGATACAACCGCGCGGGACACTCCACTTTAGTCTTCAACAAGCCCGTCGGGATCGCACCGAAGCCTTCTTTGGCCAATCTATGCGGATCAACCTCATTCAAAGGAATAAGCCAACCGAGCCACTCCCGCCGAAGACCGGCGACCAACCTTTCGCAAGAGGCATTGGACTTTGGTGCGGGAACGAGGGCAGGGGAAAGCTCGATCCTGAGGATCTGGATGGAGCAATCCATTGCCCGCCCGGGGTTTTCAGGAATCGTATTCCATCGTTTCCGCTTTGCCGGCACTTGACGAGGACCGCTCAGCCGTTTCGATGATCTGTAACGCGTCAAGTGCGTCGGCGAGCGTCGAAAGCGGCTGCTCGTGGTTCAGCACGCACCCGTTGATGAAGTGGTCAACCTCGTTGCGAAAGCTTTCGAGGTAGCAGGGAAGCCCCCAACCCGGGCCCCGGTCGTCTTCAAATTGCGCTTCGTTCCACGTATAGCTCACGCCGCCCGCCGTCCCTAGAACCTTATAAACCACCGTCCAGGGATCGCTGGTGAGATCCTTGGCGGCAAAGCTGCACCAGAGATTCGCAATCGCGCCATTCGGCATCTGGCAAACGATCACGGCTTGGTCTTCGCAAGTCAGCCGCCGGTAATGGACGCGTGAAGTCATGGCGGCAAGCCGCGAAGGGCGCCCCAGGAGATAAAGCAGCGAATACGCGTGATGAACGCAAACCGCGCGCATCACACCCCCGTAGATTGAGGCCACCTTCTCAGGGTGATAAATGTTATAGATAATCCAGAGGCTTCCGATCCGCCCCAGCTTGCCTTCCTCGATCAGGCGCTTGGCGCGCCGCAAGGATGGGTTATAGATGTAATTGTGGGCTGGCATGCAAACGCGGTTCGCTGCCTTCGCGGCCAATTGGAGCTTCCTGATGTCGGTGCGCCGCCAGGCCACAGGCTTCTCGACCAGCACGTGTTTCCCTGCTTTGAGGCACTTCAGCGCCAACCGGACATGCTGGTCAGGGGCAGTCAAAACGTGCACGGCGCTCACTCGCGAGTCGTTCAAAACTTCCTGCAACGTGCCCCCAACTTTTGCTCCAAACCGCCTGGCCAGGGTCCGAGCGCGCGACAGGTTGGGATCGAAGACAGTTACAAGCCTGACGTTGGAAGTCGCGGCCACCGCGCGGCCATGCATTTCAGCCACGATGCCCGCGCCCAGGAATGCGACACCAACTCTTGGTTCTGAAATGGTTCGCCTCCTAAGCGAGCTTGTAGAACTTGGCCGCATTCGTCCCGAATATGGCCTCCGTGGAAGCAGAATCCAGGACCTGCCTCAGGAGCGTCTCCAAAGCTCCCATCACCTGGTCATAGCTTCCTGCCAATAGACAAACCGGCCAGTCGCTCCCGAACATCACGCGTTCGAGCCCAAAACATTCGAGGACATGTTCTACGTAAGGCCGCAGGTCTTCCGGTGTCCAGCTGCGATGATCGGCCTCCGTAATCATTCCTGAGAGCTTGCAGTAAATGTTGCGGTTCTGCGCCACCTCGCGAATCAGCGATCTCCAGGGCTCGATCTTTTGCGCCCTGATTTCCGGTTTGGAGATGTGGTCTATGACTCCCCGAAGGTTGGGTACCTTTTCGAGCGCGCGCAAGACATACGGGAGATGGCGGGAATAAGTCAGAAATTCGAATGGAAAGCCATGGCCGGCTATCAACTGGAGCGAACTCAAAACCGAGGGTTTCAGAATGAACGTATCGTCAGGCAAATCTTGCAGCATGGGGCGAATTCCCAGGAATTTCACTCTCTGCCGATAGCGAGCGAATTGCTCGGGAAAGTCGCCACGGTCCAGGTCAACCCAACCCACCACGCCGGCAATAAACTCATGCCGTTGCGCCAAATCGAGAAGGAAGTCGGTCTCCGCGGCAGTCGGCGCCGCCTGAACCAGAATGGTCCGGGAAATCCGGTGCTGGGATAGAAGTGGCGCGATATCATCAGGGAGATAGTCGCGACATAAAATGCGATCCGACGGGTCCATCCAGGGATAATCGCCCCGGCTGACCTTCCAGAAGTGTTGGTGGGCGTCAACTCTCATGGCCTTACCTTGAAGGCCTCCAATTTGCCCTCATCCCACGCGATCCCCAGACCCGCCTCCTGGCTGGGCTTGAAGCACCCGTCCTCGAGTTCGAGGGGCCTCCTGAGAACCAGATCCAGGGAAGGAATGTATTCGACGAACAGCCCATTTGGAATTGCCGCGACTAATGGCAGGTGCAGTTCCATCACAAAATGCGGGCTGACCTGCATATTATAGCAATCGGCCATGTGAGCGACCTTCAGCCACTCCGTGATCCCGCCGCAACGGCAGCAGTCCGGCTGAACAATGGAAACTCCGTCGGACGCAATGTAATCCTTAAACTGCTGACGTGTGAATAATGATTCTCCCAAGGCGATCGGAATAGATGTGTGGGCCTTTAACTTTGCATGGCCAAGAATATCCTCGGCGGGAAGCGGCTCCTCAAACCAGAACAGATCGAACTCTTCCCACATTCGGGCACGCTTTATGGCTTCGGCATGCGTGAAGCGCTCGTTGGCATCCACCATGAGCGTTCGGTTTGCCCCTAGAATGTGCCGCACCGCTGCAATGCGTTCCCGGTCTTCTGCAGGATCATCTTTGCCAACCTTGATCTTCGTACCTCGAAAACCGGCAGAGACGATCTTCTTCGTTTCTTCGACAAGCTGCTCAAGGCTATGATTCAGCCATCCGCCGTCCGTGTTGTAGACGGGCACTTTGTCGCGCGAGCAGCCGAGCAACTTGTAGAGTGGCTGACCAGCCATTTTTGATTTCAGATCCCACAAAGCAATATCCGTGGCGGCAATGGCGAGAACCACGATGCCGCCCCGTCCCACCCAATCCATGCGACGCCACATCTGGAGCCAGACTCTCTCGTTATCACGAGGATCCAACCCACGTACCAGCGGATCAATCGAGCTGTTAATAACGGAGCGGATCTCCAAGCCGCCATGAGGAATGATGCTGTAAGTAAAACCGCACCCTGAAATTCCCTCATCCGTCTCGATGCGCGCAAGAACCAGATCCATGACGCTGAATTCCCGAATGGCGTCATGCATCTCACGGTGCACCAGGATTTTATAGAGATCTCCGGATACCCGGGTGATCTTCATCGCCGCAACCTCGCATTGTTCCCTCGCGGAACTTCAGTCTTCGGCAACGACGGCGCACTGCCGCGGAGGCAGCTTGAACTCGACCGGCAACTTGCCGTTTTTATCCGAATGAAATGGCATGAGAATTTCTACAGACTGACCGTCTCCGCCCTCCCACGCGACCTTGACGCGGGTTTCCTCGTTTCCGAAGTTTACCACCACGCACGCCTTCCCGGGTTTCTCCATTCCCTCGAAAACGGAATACCTTACGTGCTCGCTGCCACTCACTTTTGCACCCATCGTGTCATTGAATCGCCCAAAGAATAGCACATCCTTATGCTTCGACCGAATGCGAATCAACTCCTGTATGTAGCGCGAGAGCGGACGCGTCAGCGGGTCGTCCATCGAATTGTTGTAATGGCGTGGCTGCACCGCCCACACCAACCCATACCGCATGCCGTTGTTCATGACATTGAAGTCCCATGGACGTTCCGCGGTGATCGTTGAAGTCCACTCCGGAAAGGTATAACGCAGGGCAGTCGAACCCATGTCAATGTCGTTCATGCGGACGTAAGAGACATCGACAAGCGGGAACGCGCGGTCCCAGAACATCTCCGAGGCCTGCGCAAAGTCAGGTTTCACTTCCTTGCACCTTGAAAGAGTTTCCTTGAGCGTTTCCAAAACTCCTTCCGTAAGCGAAAGGTCCGGCGAAGTCGGAATATCCGTGTTGAAGTCGAGCATGCCGAGAGCTGTTGCCTTGTCGAATTGAAAACCATCCGCTCCGTCTTTAACCAAGTTCACATACTGTTGCAGGAGCAGGTTTTTGAAATCAGCATGGGAAGGGCTCACAATGGTCATATTGTGCTTTGTCAGGCCCATATGCGCGGAGATCGTTCCTTCACCCCATCCCATCAGGTGGAAGTCCGGCGCCCACAATCCATCCACAGCTTCCTTGTGCAAATGGTTCCTGAACAGAGGAATGGCCGTATCGGCAACTTGAATGTTCGAAAAGATCAGCGGATGAACGCCCAGTGCTTTGACTTTGGCCAAAGCTTCGCGAAATTCCTCGGGAGTTCCGAGCCGTGAGATCGGGGCGATATTGCGGATAACCTCGATCAATGCCGCCGACATTCCAACCCAGAATTTCGAACGTCGTTACTCCGTATTTCTTGGCCGCAGCGGCAAGCCTGGGCAGATCCTTAAATTTCCAGACGATAACGTCTTCGCAGTTGGAAATAATAATCGACTGCCAGGCCATTTCCTTTCGCAACCAGGAAGGCTTGCGACGGACTTGGAAATGCTGGTCGAACCAACGGCGGTAAAGGCGGCTTCCATCGTGCCAGTCTCCGTGGTGCACCTGGAGGGCGATCGGACCAGTTTTAAACGTACCCTGCTTTGCATAAGGGAACTTCACCCATCCCATGGTCAGGCCAATCGGCTCATCCGGCGGAACATCCGCGGGCGTCGCCCAATTGTCACCGATGACGGCAGTCTTGGCAAAAGGCCGCAACTCAAAGTGCAGGCCGGTCAGGCGATTTTCAGGGTCGTGGTTGGCATAGTAGAGTCCGATCCCGGCTTTGCGGTTGTAAAACTCGATCCAACCCATTGTCATGGGGTTTGGGTAGAGGAAGTTGCTTGCATCGTACCGGATGCCCAAATTGCCGCCGCCGTATCCTCCGCCCCTGAAATTCGTGAACATATTGGGAGCAAGGTTCCTGTTCAAGCCGGACACTAATGACTCAGTTTGGGTGCGCTCCAGCAAACCCTGTTGTCCGCCGATGATTCCGAAGAACACTTCCGCCAGTGGCAAGTCTGTGCGGTTGTCCACTTCAATTGTGAACTCCAATCGCCCGCCGACTTGGTGAATGCGATAGAGAACTCGCACCGGAACTTTCTCGCGAGGGTTTTCCAGGGAATCGTAAACACAGGTTACTTCAGTTGGAGATTCTCTGATCTCAGTTACCTTCTGTTCACGGCTGTTGAAATAGTTTGCTTCATATTCGGGAGGAGGCAAGAGAATCCTGAAATTCTCTCCCAGTCGAGGTTCCTGAATAATTTCAACTTCTGGATTCTTCCAGCGGATTCCAATCAGATCTCCGTTTGTGGAATTCAGCCTGAGCGTGCAGATGCTCATCGCCACCGACTTTACGTGAACGGCTGAAGGTCCGACAGGCTGGCCGTCCGAGCCAGACTGGCCCCGCGCAGCCGCCGCTGAGGCCAGCAAACTTCCACTTGTGGCAAGGAATTCTCTGCGGGTCACGTTTGACACTTCAACTCCCTCACTAATTATGAGAATTGACCAATGGTGTTCCACCGACACCAAGATTGGTCACCGCCTGGACCCGGTCGTGCCAGATATTTGAAGTGCGTCATTCTGAATAGTCTGAACCTGCCCAACTTACTGGCTGGCTGCACGAATTTTAACCACCGCAGCGGTTGTCGCCTGCACCGTCAG
>JAKASH010000204.1 GCA_021828225.1 Acidobacteriota bacterium
CCAAGAATGGCCGAGTTGACGGAAATCCGTTCTCCGGGACGCAGCCATAGCTTCGTGGGGGGTTGCGCGGCGGCGTGAGCGGAAACAGGCAGCTTTTCACTCAGAGTCATCTTGCCGGCACTGAGTTGCTGGAAAGTGATGTAGAGCGTCATCATCTTAGCCAGGGATGCCGGGTAGCAACGTGCATCGGGATTTTGAGCCTCGAGAACCGCTCCCGTCTGAGCGTCCACAACTATGTATGAGTGTACCCGCGCACTTGCCGAAGGTGGCAAAGCAGCAATCATGACTGCTGCCAGCGCAAGCCATCCGGCCATCAGGCCGGCGTGTGCCTCGCGGCGAAAGTCTAATCTACGGGAAACACGGCAGGAACTATTCCACAACCTCATCAAACCCCCTCTGTTCAAGAACATTGCTATACCTCGATACGCTTCAGTTGCATGTTTGGAGCGTCGTTGCCAGTTGCATCAGCACAACCACTTACATCGTAAAACCATCCACTTCTTCTGCTTCATGGAATGACGCAGGTACCACGCATCCGTTTGTAATGACCGCAGTTCGGACGACTTGGAAATCCTCACCTTTGAGGAACCTTAAATTCGAATCTCCCTCCGCGATTTGTGGGTAGCCTTCGGGATTTCCGTCTGTCCTCTTCCGCACCTCCCCGATTGCGGCAAAACGTTGACATCAGGGTTGCTCATTGTACCAAATTGACTGCCCATAAAGGAACCGGAAATCCGCATCCACAGCGGCTTTTCACGCATTCACGCGCAACTCCTTTGTATAGACGCTCAACTTCTCGCCGTCCCCCCATTTTTCCAGAAAGCGCGCTTTCATTCTTATTAGAACTGTTTTCGACGCTTATCTGCCCTTTCGAGGAGTGGATAGAAGGTGCGAGGCTGCGATAGAATAGGCGCAAGAGATTGAGCATGAATCATCTTTCGGATCAGAATCCGAAATACGCCCCTGAAGGTGGGGTTACCAACGTTCGGGGGTCAGCAAAATCCGGGGTCATGTTGTTCGCAGGGCTTGTTCTTGTCGTGGTTGCACTCCTTTCTTATCTCGTCCTGATACGCCTTGATCGGATCAACCGGGAAGTCAGCCGGCTCAGCGTGCAGGTTGAGCAAAGCAACAAGAAGGTGGATGTGGCCTCTGCGAAAGCGGCTTCCGCGCTCGTTCGGGCCTCCCAGGCTGAACAAAGCGCGCTTGAGGCTGCAAGCGAGAGAGATCAGGCTGAAAAGTCCAAGGCTGAATTGCAGCAGCAGGCCAAGCAAGCTGAAGAGCAGGTACAGGCTGCGCAGCAGGCGGCTGACCAAGCTCAGCAAAAGGCAGAAGAGTACCGCAAGGAACGGGAAGCTGAACTGGACCGCTTGCAACAGGCCTTGGGCCACATTGCCCAGACTCGCAGAACCGCCATGGGACTTGTTATGACCTTGGGGAGCAAGTCCATCAGGTTTGCTTTTGACAAGGCCAGTCTGAGGCCTGAAGATAAGCAAGTGTTGAGCCGAATCGCGGGTATCCTATCGGTCTTGAAGGGGTATCAGATTTACGTTTACGGTTACACAGACGATATTGGCACCAAGGAATACAATCTGAAGCTATCCGATCGCCGTGCCGAATCTGTCCGCAACTATCTGGTGCAGAACGGGTTGAACCCCAATATCATAACGACTAAAGGCTACGGAAAGGCCGATCCCCTGGTACCCGGATCTTCCCCCCAGGCTCGAGCGATAAACCGCCGAGTTGAGATCGGCATCGTCGACTCCACTATTCGTCCACTGGCTTCTCAAAATCAGTAACCCCCAATTGAATCGGGGTCTGTTCGCATGTCCAGAGGCGACGAATCCCCGATTCGCACGGTTGTAGGTCAGCGGTTAGAAATCCGTTGACACTTTTCTTCGGTTTTTGTTACGTTCAAAAGCTCGTAGTTTATGGATGTTGAGAGCAGTCTTCCCGTCCGCCGAACGCGATTGAGTCGGGTCGAAAGAGGCACTGGAAGCTGGTGAGGCAAAGGGATGTTTGTTCCAAAAAGAATGTTCCTGACCAAAGGGGTTGGAAAACACAGGGAGAAGTTGACCAGCTTTGAGCTGGCGCTTCGCTCAGCAGGAATCGCAGCGTGCAACCTGGTCCGGGTTTCCAGCATTTTCCCGCCCCGTTGCAAAATGATTTCCCGCGCTGAAGGTATGAAGGAATTGAAGCCGGGCCAGGTTTCGTTTGTGGTGATCAGTGAAAACTCCACGCGCGAACCTCACCGCCTGATTGCGGCCTCAGTGGGAGTGGCGATGCCGGCTGATCGTAACGCCTATGGCTACCTTTCTGAGCATCATTCGTATGGCCAGACCGAGCAGGTGGCCGGGGAATATGCCGAGGAGTTAGCCGCAGAAATGCTGGCCACAACCCTTGGCGTGGAGTTTGATTCCGATCAAAGCTGGGACGAAAAGAAAGAAATCTACCGTATTTCAAACAAGATCGTGCGAACGATGGAGATTACGCAATCGGCAATTGGCGACAAGCGGGGCCTGTGGACGACAGTTCTTGCTGCCGCAGTTCTCCTGGGTTTTGAAGACTGAAGTTTTTTGTCCGATCAAGAGGACTGTTCCGGGGAGGCCATCGAGGTCCTCGCAGTTTCCCCTCCAAGCCCCACAATAGACCCTAACAGGAGCTACGTAATGCGCAAACATGAGATCTTGACGATCCCGACTCGGCCTTTGGAAATCGACCGGCGAAAAAATGCTGCAGCCTTGCTCGAGAAAATGGAGGGCATCTCGTTCCAGGGCCGAAGCCTTGGCATTGCTCATCAAATCTGGAAACGCATGCTCGGCGACCGGGTGATGATTATGATGGGGTTGTCAGGAGCCATGATTCCCGGCGGCATGCGGCGTCTGGTCGTTTATATGATTAAGAATCGTCTGATTGACTGCCTGGTTTCAACGGGAGCCAATTTCTTCCACGACATCCACGAAAGCCTGGGACGCCTGCACTATCAATGTTCCCCGAACATTGATGACGTTCGCTTGCAGAAGAACCTGATTGATCGCATGTACGACACATTGGTGGATGAAGAAGAGTTTCGGGAAGAGGATGCCTTTATCGGCCGTTTTGCCGCCACGCTCGATCAGTCGCGACCTTATACCACACGCGAGTTTCTCTACCTGCTCGGCAGAGAGGTTTCAAAGCGCTCCAAAGAAGATGGCATTGTTACGTCTGCCTATAAAGCCCGAATACCCCTCTATTGCCCGGCTATTGCCGATTCCTCAATCGGCATTGGAATTGCCGAAAACCGGCACCTTGGCAAGAACCGTTTTACCTTTGATGTGATCGGCGACGTCCTTGAAACTGCACACCTCGCCGGAGATTCACCAGCCAGCGGGGTGATCTACTTCGGCGGCGGAACGCCCAAGAATTTCGTGCAGCAGAGTGAAGTGACAGCAACTTTCATGCGGCAGTCTGCCAATGGACACAAGTACGCCATGCAAATTGTCACGGATGCACCCCAGTGGGGCGGGCTTTCGGGCTGTACCTTTGAAGAGGCCCAGAGTTGGGGCAAAATTGCTCACGACGCCAGCATGGTCACCTGCAATTGTGATTCAACAATTGCTATGCCGATCCTGGTCACCGCAATGTCCGAGGAGCGGGAACTGATGCGAAAGCGCAAGAAGCCGGTCTTTGACATGGGCCAGGAACTTAAGTTCTCCTTTCCTAAATAAACAACGCGAAGCCGATTATTAGAGAACCCACCGTTTTTTCTCGGCAGGCCTTGTATTCGAATTTCTGAGGCGGCCAACTCCTGAACGTAGGGCCAGGTATTCTTGTTGATGCTCGTGGCGCCATGTGTCGTGCATGAGCACCGAGTGTTCTCGGCCCTCCGCATCTCCGTATCGTAGGCTTGGTTACAGACTGGAGGAAGCTGGGATCTCAGCTCCTTGACTCAAAACCCATCTCTCTTCTCTTCTTACGTCCCACCCTTTCTTTGAACTATTTCAACTGTGATGTGCATCACTGCGGTTTCCGTGAAGGAATGTTCGCATAAGGTTCGGACTGGGGGTGACGGTTAAGACGCCCCCGGCTTTTGTGGAGGGAGGAAAATGGAGAATAAGAAGGGAGTCACGCGACGAGAATTTCTAAAAGGGACAGCAGTGGTGGCCGTTGCCGCAGGCGGCATGAAACCAATTGCGGCGGCGCCGGCAATCCTCAGCAATATTAGCCCGGGGAGCACTGTTCATTACGGTTTCATCGGGACGGGAACCGAGGGATGCAATCTCTTAAGGCGGCTGACGACCATTCCCCAGGGCCGATGTATCGCGACCTGCGATATTTATCCGCCCAACCTGAAAAAAGGGGCGGAAACGATCGGTTCAAATCCTGTTACCTATCCGGATGACTACAGGAAGTTGCTTGAGCGGAAAGATCTGGACGCGGTTATGATCGCCACACCGCTCAGTTTACATGCGCAAATGATTCTCGACTCACTCAGCGCAGGCAAGCACGTGTTTGTTGAAAAAACGATGTATTTCAAGGAGGAAGAGGGCGACCAGATCCAAAAGGTGGCGGAAGCGAACCCCAAGCAGGTGATTCAAATCGGCCTGCAGCGGAGGTCGAGCGTCCTTTACAACGTGGCCATGCAGATGATCCGCAAGGGCGCTCTCGGCAAAGTGATGTTTGTGCGGGCGCAGTGGCACCGCAACAACAACTGGCGTCGGCCGGTTCGCGATCCCAAATTCGAGCGGCTGATCAATTGGCGGATGTACAGGGAATACTCCGGTGGACTGATGGCGGAACTGGCTTCGCACCAGATCGACATTGCTAACTGGGCCTTCGGTGCGGAACCTCTCTCCGTCATGGGAACGGGCGGAATCGACTACTGGAAAGACGGTCGCGAGACTAACGACAACATCGAGGTCATCCTCGAGTATCCAGGCGGACGGAAAATGCTGTACAGCTCTATTCTTTACAACGCTCATCTGGGCTACGACGAGCAAATCCTGGGAGACCGGGGAACGATCATTATCACTATCGGCAAGGGGATGTATTACCGTGAGCCGATCGCCAAGGTTACTAAAGGACCCGCCAAAGAGAATTGGTGGGCTGGCGCCACGGTGTCTCAGGAAGCTGTGCAGAAAGGATTTCCTATCTTTCCCGAGGAGGGCCAGCAGGGTGAAGAGGGCTTCGTGGACCGTGAACTTCTCTATGCAAGACGATGGCTGGCTTCGATGGGGATTTACGAATACGAGGAACCTCATAACCCCTATTGGAGCGAACTCTCAAACTTTATGGCGAGCATTCGGGACGGGAAACCCATCGCCTGCCCCCTGCAAGTCGGCATGGCGGACGCTCGCGCGGTGATCTATGGAAACCGTGCGATTGACACCGGAGCTAAAGTCTTTTGGTCTAAGAAGGAAGCCAAGATCTCCAGCGATTTCCACGGACCAAGCGTACGGAACAAGACTAAGACAAGGCCGGTCTAGCAATCCGCATCGCACTCTCGCCCTTGCTAGTGCTGCCGACCATTCCGTCGCTCCCTGCTGACAAGGCTGCTGAAAAAACTCTCGCTCCTGCTCCTGTTGTTACTCGGGACGAATCCGCTGGCGGGAGCAGCGGATTCGTTGGTTCGGTACGAGGCTTCCTATCAGGTCAAAGGTAATCTTATTTGACCCTAAAACGTCAAAAAGCGGATTCGTTGGTTCGGTATGAGACTTCCCATCAGGCGATGGGGACTGTCTTCACGGTGGTTGCTTATGGGTCAAACAGTACCTACCTTGAGGAAGTGACTGGCCAGGTCTTCCGGGAAATCGACCGCCTGGATGACCAGATGAGCAACTACAAGCCGGACAGCGAAGTTTCCTCGATCAACCGTGGAGCCTCACGCCGGGCGGTAATTGTCGAGCCAGACCTCTTCAAGCTCATTCAGGACTCTCTCCAATATAGCCAGGAAAACGGCGGCGATTTCGATATTACGGTTGGCCCCTTGATGAAGGAGTGGGGATTCTTTCGAGGGCGTGGGCGCTTTCCGTCTCAGGCGGAACTGGCCCAAGTGCTCAAGCGAATTGGCTATGAGCACGTGAAACTT
>JAKASH010000205.1 GCA_021828225.1 Acidobacteriota bacterium
AAGGCACGAATTAGAAGCATCCGCCGAAGCATCTCAATGAGAGTGTCGGGGCTGAGCTGCCTTTCCCTGAGTTGACTCTTTCTAGTGGTACTCACATTCTTAGTGGCCATTCATCTGCAATGCGGACCCAGCCAGAGTTCCATCCGCATAAATGAGCCGACCCTATTGCGTTCCTTCAAACTGGAACAAGTGAGCGGAACGATTTTTTTCTGGCCGATAACTTCCGTCGCGCATTCCATCTCGCCACCTCAACCCGCCTTCCTAAAGGGTGCCCTCGACTTCGACGCGGGGGGAGCCTCCTTTCTCTTGGCTAGGGAGACTGCCCGACATCGTAACTAGGGGCCAGAGCCATAAATTTGACGAGGTCTGGGCCCGTCGACTCATGGAACTCATGCTTGGCGAACTCTTTCCTGCCCCGCAAGCATTATCAAATTATCTATGTCAAACTCCTTGTATAAACCCAGGCAAAAGAGGTCAGGTGCCTCCTGGTACGTCACAGGCTTATTCAGGAGATAATCTAGACTCGGCATGCCGCGGCGAATGAGGATTTTGGAAAACAGATCTGGCGCCAGTGCCGCGGCGACGAGTGCCGCGACCTGGCTTCGAATTCCGGTACTTTCCAGAACTACAGCATGGGATCCAGGCCTTTGTGCTTTCAGCCACGACGTGGCTGCAATTAACTGTGATGCCTCAATTCCGATTGGCGGCTCGCCTATGGATGCTAACAATTGTGCAAATAGTGCCGATGGGCAAAAGGGCGTCTTGGGAGCCCCCAATTCATCGGGAGAGGCATCGCCTGTGAAGATGAGGTTGAGTGCCAAAACCTGCTCGCCACGGTTCAGATGCCAGGCTATGGAATTAGCGCGGCACCCCGAGCATATCGGCGCCTGCGAGGGGATTGAAAAAACTTCCGACTGGACGCTTTGGAATCCGTCATCATTAAGAATGACTACGCTCGGGGCGTTAGGTGGCGCTGTCGTCGCCTTCAGCCAAACTGCTGTGCAGCTGAGCTCATTCGCAAACTCAAGCCGGTAGGAAAGAGTTTCGAGCCCCTTGTCCCGAGTGCTACTGATAGCCCAGGCCTGCTTGACTGCCCCGGGCTTGTAACCGACAAGACTGGTCAGCCGCGTTCTTGCTGAACGAGCCCAGGTTTCGCGAGAGGTAACGTCCGGTCGTATAGGGGATCGCTCAATCGAGGTAGCGAACTTCCTCGCTAACCCAAGGATGGTCAAGTTCTCCTGAGGAAGGCCGACTGCAAGTTCTTCACAGCTTTTGATGTCAGCGTCGACGGGAATCTCTTGATACGAAGGGGGTAAACCCAAGTGCTGCGTAAAAAACGCATACGATTGCTCTCGGTTATGGAGTGCGTAATTGTGCGTTCCAGGATCAACGTTTTCGTGCCACGCTAAGTCATCCTCTTTGCCGTATAGTCTAAAGAACGGTTTTATGTCATCGAAGAGATACGGTTTCCCCAAGGGGGCCCGCATACCATATTGATCCATAGCCGCGTAAATTAACAGTGTTGGGCGGGGTGCGCGCATCGCGGTGAGTGTTGTATAGTCAAAATTAATGCGCAAATTCGGAGGGTTATATTCGATATCCCCCACGTCGGAGCCCCGCTCTACTGACGAGACAAACGGGAAATATCCCGAAACCGGAAGGGCCGCGAAGACCCTCTCGTCGAGGGCGCTCAAAACGATGGTTTGCCAAGCACCTCCAGACAGGCCCGTCACCCCGATTCGTTTAGGGTCAATATTCGGGTGATTGAATAGATAGTCCAACCCCCTTCGCATGGCTAAGTAGAACAGACCGGTGGCACAAGCACCAACCAAGTTTAGGTGCGCTCCAAACCAATGATCGTTTTCCGGCTGGCCTAGCTCGCCCATGCCTAACCACTCTAAGTGCAATGCAAACATGCCCCGCAAGGCATAATTGATGCACCGCTTTTGTTCATATTCCGCCGCCTTCCCCTGGGGTGAATGTCCGCTTAGATTAAGAATGGCAGGAACATTGCCCGACAACTTCTCGGGCTCGTACATAATTGCAGTGGACATGAAACCGGGGACTATTTCGTATCTCAGCTTTCGAATCCGATAGGCCTTACCGGAGGTGGGTACACTTCCAACATCTTCAAAGGTCAGAGGCGAGTTCACCCAATTCTCTGGCCATCCATGAAAAATGACCTTGTTTAACACTTCCTTTCGCAGCCGCTTCTCCTCCGCCGTCCACTCCTGAGGAGTTTCGGGAGAGGGCAATTTGGGGACGCGCTTCATCAGATACTCGCGCAGCTGAAATTTAACGACGTCTGGTGTCTCGATTTTCAGTGGTGCCAGAACCCCAGCTACTTGTTCCGAATCGGAATACGACTCCAAGAGAGATGGTGTAAACAGGAGAGTAGAGCTTCCCCCCATGACGATGCCAACCACCTTGGCTGAGGTCTGCAAGAACTGACGACGAAAAAACTGTTCGCGAGACATGCGCATTCTTCCCATTAGAAATGTGAATTTCCATCCCCTGTAGCCTGGGGAGCACGAACTTTCGATGTACTTTCTGCACCGTTCCACAACGTTCGTGCCGAATGCCACCCGCCCTTTGCCACGTTATCATGTCCAATAAACTTCCATAAGATCGCTGCAATCAAACTAAACAGGCCAGCAAGGGTCAAGGCTGAGGTCCACCCGTACCGCTTGGCGACCCATGGTGTTAGTATGGGCGCCACGATCCCTCCAAAGCTCGCGCCCGCGTTCATAACTCCTGATACGGTGGCCCCGAATTGCGGGAAAATGTCCAGGGCTGTGGCAAAATAAGAGCTGATGGCGATGTATATGGAACCCGCTCCCATTGCAAAACAAGCGACCGCCGCATACTGATTCTGGATCCTGGCACCCATTGGAATTAACAACGCCGCAGAGACCAACCCTCCCATTGCAACCCTTCGTCGAGCGGCAGCTTTTCCAGCTTGGCGCATGAGACGGTCGCTCAACCATCCGCCAAACGGAGCCGTCAATGCCATGGCCACGAACGGCGTAGCCGAAAAAATCGAACTCCGAAGCAGCGAAATGCCGCGTATGTCCACCAAATAGGGATTGAACCAGAAGAAATACACGTACGTAATGTACCCGAAGAAAAAAATCGACGTGGTTAGGAACCACAATTGCCGATTTCTGAGAATAAGGCGCCAGGGGGTTTTCAGCGTTGTCGGAAGAGTATCTGATAACGGCTCGAGCATCGGAGGTGCTACCAGCTTAGCGCGTGTATCGCCAGCCGCTCGCTCGGGTATTCCCACGTCAAAGCAGATTGCCATCATGATCCCTATGATGGCGGAAATATGAAACGCAGATCGCCAGCCATAATGCAGCATAATCCATGCAACAAATGGTGGAGTGGCTGCTGAACCGACACCCATGCCCGCCCACATGACGCCGATCGCGAGTCCGCGGTCCTCAAGCCGAAACCAATCGCCAATAATTCCGTTTGCGCAGGGATATCCTGCAGCCTCTCCACACCCAACCAAAAAACGCAGAATCCAGAAAGCCGCCAGTACGCCGACAAAAGAAACTAAAAACGGTTCTCCCGCCAATGCAGTCATGCCAGTGAAAACTGACCACCAGATGAGGGCCACGTTAAGTAGCTTCTTGTGTCCGAACCTATCCCCAAGCCAGCCTCCAGGAACCTGAAATAACATATAGCCAACAACGAACGCACTGAAGATTGTTCCCAACTCTAGGCGGCTGAGCCCGTATTCGTGCTCGATTGAAGTGCTGGCAATGGAGATGTTCACGCGATCGAGATAGGTGACCACACTGAAGAGAAAAAGAAACAACAAGACCTGCTGCTGACCTTTTAAGCGACCTCCCACGTTCTCTTTTCCAGACGCGGGGTGTGTTGAAACTTCAGCCATGCAGCTTGCCCCAGATGCGCTATATACTTTTACCTTTCAAAGAGGATAACCGTCGCCTCGGCTTGCCGGCTTATTGATACCTCAGTCGGGTAAGAGACAGCCCTTCCGCCGGAATCCAAGTTTGATTTTGCCGTACGTCCTCCCTCATCCTGGCTCCAGACCACAACCAATACAGTTGCAATTTCCCGCGCTAACGGTTCGACCATTGGTCTGCCAATCCCCAGGCTGATCCCCCGGGTCTGGGACTTTTCTGCTTCAGCCTCACGATAGGCGGTCTCCGTTTAGTTAAGAGACAACGGAGCACTTCGATGCTTAGGTTGCAGTGTCACGACAGCGACGGCCAGTCCCTTCAAGGTTAGCTGGTCATTCTCGAGCGTCGTGGTCGCCGGTGGTTCAAACCCCGTCGTTTGGTCCACATACTCGACCCGCGCGCCTTTGCCCTCCGGAAGCACAAGGTCAAAGCTTTGGTCGCGTTTGTTCACGAGCAGAATTTTCCTTTTCCCATCCGGCGTCACAAATCCCTGCGCATACACGTATGCCGGAAGACTGACTTGGGTTTCGACCAGCTTGTCTCCCGGCCCGAAATTCTCCCGCAGCAGCTTCAAGACCCAGTAGCGGGCGTTCGGTCGGCCCGTCTTCCAGTCCACCAGTGTCGTCCCCGCGTATTGGCCCGGATAGTCGATGAGCTCTGCTTCGTTTACCACGTCAATTCCCAGGCCGGCAAGCCTCGCGTAGATATAGGCAAACATCGCCCCGCTCAAGTTCCAGTAGGAGTCAGGAATGGGCCGCACCAGGTGGGGAGCTTGAGGATCGGGCAAGATCGTTCCCACCTCGTCCACAAACGTCTTCGTTTCTGGTGACAAGCGCCTGCGGATCGCTTCGATGTAACGGACGACATTGATAAAACCGTTGGCCTGATCGAAGAAGGTGTGTTGCATCACCGCCGGCGTCTCATCCGGCGCCGGCACAGCATAGAAGTGGAAGGAGATTGCATCCAGTGGAATGCCCGGCTTATGATTCTTATGATTCAGGAAGTATTCAAAGTATTCCGGGTTCATAGCCCCGCCCGGTGTCAAAGCCAAACCCACAAACTTCGTCTGGGGGCTGACCTTGTGGACCGCTGCCACAGTGGCATCATATAGGGCGGTGTAGAATTGCGGACTCATCTGATGCTCCTGATCAACTTCGTTCAGGACCTCCCAGTAGTCAAACTTGAAGTGATAGCCCGACTGATGCCACTGGCCATACTCGTCCTTGAACCCGCCGCGCGTGTACCAGCTCGCTACCCGCGCCCAGTAATCGGCCACTTCCTTCATGGAGGGGTCCCGCAGTTTGGTGCCGTGTTCGTAATTCCAGGTGATTTCGTCCGGATTGGCAGGATAGGGGACAGGTTTGTCGGTCTTAAACATCCACTGCGGAATCGTGCTGATGTCAATAACCACGGGGTGGCCGGAAGTCGCCTTCATGAAATCCACGAGCAAGGGATCCAGATAGGAAAAGTCCCAAAATGTCCTCCCATCACGCGGAGGCTTCAGCTCGGCTACCGCAAGCTTCGGATAGGCACGCCAAGGTGCAAAGCGCACGTAATTTGCCTGCAAATAGCGAATTGCCTCGTAGAGTTGATCGTGAATTCGGGAACGACGGCGCATTGGAGGCTCCACACAGACCTCCATAGAGAGGGCGGTCTTCGACTGACGAAGCACGTGGTTCCACGCCACGCCTACTGTCGCAACGCTACCCTGACCTGATGATGAGGTCATCAACGCGAGAGCCCAAACGCATAAGGCCAATGTCCTTATTGCGAGATTTCTCTTCATTATCTTAGTTGGTTCTCCTTACATCTAAAGCGCCACTGCCCCCAAATGTGGACCTTTCGATACCCATGCCGCATGAGCCGCGGGGGGGATATTTTGCGAAACGCACAGCCTGCTCGATCTCTTCAGCAGTTCGGATCCTGGGCACAACAATCCCCTTTGCCCGCATCCCGAGAACCTTTTGGATCAGCCCCTGCTCGATCCCTTCAATCCTCCCCAGACCCGTTGTCAAACTGCCGTTGATCGCTCTGAGATGGCTCGTGATGTCATGAAGACCCAGCCCGCTATGTTCAGTGTCAATGCAGACCCAATCGAGCCCAATACGCGCCGCAATCTCAGATCGGA
>JAKASH010000206.1 GCA_021828225.1 Acidobacteriota bacterium
CTGACCTGGTGGTGATGCCATCAACTTCAGAAGGGTTTGGCTTTCCGGTTCTTGAGGCCATGGCGTGCGGGACGCCGGTGGTTTGCTCAAACGCTACGTCGTTGCCGGAGGTCGGCGGCGATGCGGTTGCCTACTTTGATCCCTACAGCGTGGAAGAGATGGCGGACGCGATCGAGCGCGTGATCGATTCGCCGGGGCTGCAGGCGGAGTTGAGAGAAAAAGGTTTGCGGCAGGCGGCCAAATTCTCGTGGGAAGAATGCGCGCGCAGGCACCTGGAAGTTTACCGGCGGGTTCTGTCGTCTTAAAGGTTTGTGTCCAATGAACCGAATTAAGGAATGTGCCCCGGTGACTGATTCGACCGCGATGGTGGAGCGGCCGGCCGGCACGCTCAGCCGGCTGCGTGTGGCCGTGGTTCAATTCTGGCTTTCCGGATATGGCGGCTCAGAAAAGGTGCTGGAAGCGATCGGCGAGATTTTCCCGCAGGCGGATTACTACGCGCTGGTGATTGCCAACGGCGCGGTACCTCCGGGACTGCAGGGGCGGAGGTGGACGACTTCCTTTGTGGATCGCATTCCGGGAGTGAAACGCTGGCACCGGTACTTTCTTCCGCTCTATCCCTTTGCGCTGGAGCAGTTTGATCTGAGCGGGTACGACCTGGTGATCAGTTCGGAATCGGGGCCGGCCAAAGGCGTGATTACGCCACCGGGTTCGTGCCACATCTGCTACTGCCACACCCCGATGCGATATCTCTGGGACATGTACCACGAGTACCGGAAAACCATGAATCCGCTGGCGCGCGCCGTCTTCTCAGCGACGGCCCACTACGCCCGGCAGTGGGACGTGAGCACGGCCGCGCGCGTCGATCACTTTGTTGCGAATTCCGAATACGTGGCCGCAAGGATTCGGAAATATTACCGGCGCCCGAGCACCGTGATCCATCCGCCCGTGGATGTCTCGAAGGGATACATTGCGGCCGGAACCGACGATTGCTATCTGGTCGTGAGCCGGCTGGTGCCGTACAAGCGGGTCGATCTGGCCATCGAGGCCTGCAACCGGCTGGGGCGGCGGCTTCGCGTGGTGGGAACAGGACCGGAATACAAGCGGCTGCGGAAGCTCGCGGGGCCGACTATCGAATTCCTTGGAAGGCTCGACGAAGAATCGCTTCGCGAGGCCTACGCACGCTGCCGGGCGCTGCTGTTCCCCGCAGAGGAAGATTTCGGCATTGTGCCGGTGGAGGCGCAATCGTTCGGCCGGCCAGTTATAGCCTACGGATGTGGCGGGGCTCTAGAGACCGTCCTCGGGCTGCCTCCGGGTGGAAATCCGCAGGGGGCGAGCGGCATCTTCTTCCACGCGCAGACCGCCGACGCACTCGGCAAGGCAATCGTTGCATTTGAAAGAGCCGAGACATCCTTTTGCCCTGACTTCATCCGGTCACACGCTCAGCGTTTCAGCCTGGAAAGGTTCAAAGACGAGTTTGCCAGGTTCGTTACCGGTCAACTCGCCGAATCCCACGCGGCAACCGATAGATTGTCTCGGGGAGCAGAGCCGACCGATTTTGTTTCGGCATCCGCGAAAGGCACAGGCAGTCGCTTCTGAGGGGCTCTTTGCGGCGGCGTGGCTGTCAGTGCTGCGTGTACGAGGAACCATGGTCCCTGTTCATGTCGTGAGAGGAAAACGTGGCGATTCTTACTGATCCGATTTTCCAAACGGGACAGGAACAAGGCAGCTTCCCCAGGAAGCGGCTGCAGCAAACGGTGAAGCACACATTGGACTTCGCTGGTGCGGCCGTGATGCTGGCTGTCCTATCGCCGCTTCTACTCCTGATCGCCCTGTGCATCAAGCTGGACGACGGTGGACCGGTGTTTTATCGACGACGCGTTGTCGGTGGAAGGGGAGAATTTGATGCCTACAAGTTTCGAACCATGCGCCCTGACGCAGATGCTGTTCTGGCCGCTGATCATTCGCTCCGCCTCAGATTCGAGCAGGATTTCAAGCTCCGGAATGACCCGCGAGTCACCCAACTGGGCGCCCTTTTGAGGAAATACAGTCTCGATGAACTCCCGCAGCTTCTGAATGTCCTTAAAGGTGAAATGAGTCTCGTCGGGCCAAGAATGATTACCGCTGCGGAACTGCAAAAGTATGGGCCCTTCGGGGAACTGTTGTTGCAGGTTAAACCCGGGTTGACCGGGTACTGGCAGGTGAATGGGAGACAACGCGTGTCATACGACGAGCGAGTGAAGATGGACGTCTACTATCTCAGACATTGGAATCTCCGGTTGGATCTGGAAATTTTGTTGAAGACTCCGATCAAGGTGGTACGGGGAGAGGGAGCTTATTAAACCATGGCCAATATTCTGGTAACAGGCGGAGCCGGTTATGTCGGATCTGTTTGCTGCGCGCGACTGCTGGAACTGGGGCATTCCGTCACCATCGTGGACGATCTTTCGACGGGCCACGCGGAGGCGGTGCCGCCCGGAGCGGACTTCTGTGAATTCAGCATCGAGGACCGGGACCGCCTTTCCGCACTCCTTCGGTCGCAGCGCTTTGACATTGTGTTCCACTTCGCGGCGAAGGCCTTGATTGCGGAATCGGTTTCCAACCCGGGGCTCTTCTTTGACTCCAACGTGCGCTCAGGTATTGACATGCTCGAGGTCATTCGTACTGCGGGCATTCACAAATTCGTCTTTTCATCTTCTGCGGCAGTCTACGGAACTCCAAACCATATCCCCATATCCGAAATGCATCCTAAGGAGCCGGTCAACGCTTATGGGGAAAGCAAGCTGATGCTGGAACGCATTCTCGACTGGTACGCGCGTGCCTACGGCTGGAGCGTAACTTCGCTGCGGTACTTTAATGCGTCAGGCGCGGCCCATGGCGCCGGTGAAGCTCATGACCCGGAAACGCACCTGATCCCTCTGGCGCTGCGGGCGGCGAAGGGTTTGAGGGACTGTCTCGAAATCTATGGGGACGACTATCCTACGCCGGACGGAACGTGTGTTCGCGATTTTGTGCACGTGCTGGACATCGCAGAGGCGCATGTGCGCGTGCTCGAAGATCTCCGGGATGGAGTTGCGACCGCGTACAACATTGGCACAGGAGCCGGCTACACCGTTCAGGAAATATGCCGGGCGGTCGAGACGCTGACCGGACAGCCGGTCCCGGTCCGCATGCGCCCGCGGCGAGCGGGAGACCCCCCCGTACTCTGCGCGAGTCCGAAGAAGATCATGGAGGAACTGGGGTGGAAGCCTTCTCACTCCTCGTTAGAAGAAATTATCGCCAGCGCCTGGGATTGGGAACATGCCCGGCTGCGTCGCGACGATTCCCGGGTTCATATCGGCGAATCGAAGGCGTAAAAGGCCCGACCTTACGCAACAGCATAAGCTGCGGATTTTGTGAACAATTCAGGAGAAGGAATGTCGAGGTCAACTCGCGAATTCGGATTTGTGAGAAGCCGGCGGATATCGTTTTGGATTCTGGTGGCGGATGTCCTTTGGCTGACGCTTGCTCTGTATCTGGCTTACGAGTGCCGATACGGATTTGTTGTGAGTGCTGGGACGCTGCGGGATTGTTTTTCCATGTTTGGAGAGACCTGGGTGGCCGCCACGTTGATTTGGACCTTTCTGACCGTGGTGATGAAACTCGATGGGTTTAATGGCGGATGGAGTTTTGGGGCTGTCGTCTCCGACCTTTTTGTCGGAGTGTTTCTGCTGATGGCGCTGCTGCTGGCGAATGGGTACTTAACCCGAGTGTACCAGTCGCGACTGGTGTTCTTCTATTTGGGCATGTTCGCCATCGCCGGTTTTCTGGGGATTCGCTGCCTGACACGGCAGATCCTTGGTTCCGGCCGCTTTGCAACGTCCCTGCGGCGCGTCGTCATCCTGGGCGGAGGGCGGATCGCCAGAGAACTTGCAACGAACATTATGCTGCACCCGGAAATGCGCTGGCAGGTGGTGGGCTTCCTGTTCCCGGATTCCGGCAACTCGGCGGTGGCGGAGGGGGACGGGAAAAATGTCCGGAGGGTTCGAACTTTCGATGTTGCGGCCTCTCTGAACGATCACAAGGTCGACGAGATCATCGTTGCCATGCCGAATCCTCCCAAGGAGACACTGGACCTGGTTGCTCAGTGTCAGAGATCCGGAATTCGTGTCCTTGCGGTGCCGCAGGCCTATGAACTTTACATCTCGAGGCCTACGCTCGCTGAGCTTGACGGTCTGCCGCTGATCGCCCTTGAGCCCTATGACTTGCCGGCCGGCAGCCAGGCCATTCGGCGATTGACCGACCTGATTCTTATACCGTTGCTGCTCGTGGCGGCCCTTCCATTGTTTCTAGTGGCGACGGCGACATTGGCTTTGCGGAAAGGGAAGGCTTTTCGGAAAGAACTCAGATGTGGAAAGAACGGGGAAACTTTCTGGATGTACCGGCTGAATGTTAATCGTGACTTGCCCGTTCTGCCCGCGTATGAAAGGTTGTTCGTTGATCTGGGGATAACGGAGTTGCCGCAACTGTGGAACGTCCTTCGCGGCGACATGAATTTTGTTGGTCCCCGGCCGGAGCCGCCTGAGCGGGTCAAGCACTATTCCGACTGGCAACGGCAACGGCTGAAAACCAAGCCGGGCATTACCGGGCTCGCGCAAATTCATGGCCTTCGTGACCAGCATTCGGCGGAACAGAAGACCCATTACGATCTTCAATACATCCTGCGCTGGTCGCCGTTCCTCGATTTTTCACTGATCCTGCAGACCCTGTGGACCGTGGCTGCCAGGGTAAGGAGGACTGCACGAAAAGGCCCGGCCCTGAGTCCATCCCGGCTGCCCTCCAAAACAGAAACGCCGTTAGAGGAGATTGCGTATGTTGATCACCCGTAGTCCTGTACGGATCAGCTTTGCCGGCGGAGGGACTGACCTTCCGGCCTATTACGAGCAATTTGGAGGAGCGGTGCTGAGCACCGCAATCAATAAGTATTTCTACACCGTGCTGCGGAAAAGAGACGACGGAAAAATCCAGGTGATTTCCTCTGACCTTCGGACGCTTGAAACCTGGGAGAACATCGCGGCCATGAGCCTGGAGCGAAGCGAGCTGGATATCCCCCTGGCGGTCGTTAAGAACGTCGGACAGAATGTTTCAGTTGACCTTTTCCTGGCTTCCGAAATCCCTCCCGGGACCGGACTGGGTTCTTCTGCAAGCGTCTGTGTCAATGTTCTCAAGGCGCTGTCAGCGTACCTTCATCTTCCTCTTTCGAAGTACGATCTGGCGGAGCGCGCCTTCCATATTGCGCGGAACGTGCTGGGGAATCCGGTCGGCAAGCAGGACGAGTACGCTGCCGTGTTCGGAGGTCTGAACTATATCCGTTTCGGAAGAGATGGAACGGTCACCGTGGAGCCTGTGGAATTGGATTCTGCGCTACTGCGGGAACTGCAGGACAATCTGATGCTTTTCTTTACGGGTTCGGCACATCAATCGCGAACCATCCTGCAGGAACAGGAAGAATCGACCCGGCGAGACCAGGGAGCGGCCCTCAAGTCCCTGCACGAGATTGCCTCGCTGACCGACCAGATGCGAAGTGCGCTGCTGCAGGGCGACCTCTATGCTTTTGGTACGGCGCTGGATAAAGGCTGGCAGGCCAAGAAGCAGGTTTGCGGAAAAATCTCCAATGACCGGATTGATACTTTGTACGGGATTGCGAGGGAAAACGGGGCGCTGGGCGGCAAAATTACCGGGGCCGGCGGCGGAGGGTTTCTCCTGGTCTACTGTGAACGGCAGAACCAGGAGGCCGTTCGCCAGGCACTGGGAGCCGCCGACGCACGCGAAATGACCTTCCAGTTCGATAGCAAGGGAGCGGAGGTCATTGTGAACGATCCTTTCATCGATGGCGACGAGAACGCCGGAACAATCTGGCAGTTTATCCCGTATACGGCGATGAAGCAGACATTCGCGCAGGCAAGCTGGGAGCAGTAACTCCCGCCGTTTGATCGATACGCGGCGCATTAAGCAGATTCGGACTCAAGGCGTCAGGGCATGGTATCAGGCGTGCCGTGAT
>JAKASH010000207.1 GCA_021828225.1 Acidobacteriota bacterium
CGACTTCGGCCGCCACGGCCTTGGTCAGCCCGATCAAGCCCGCCTTCGAGGCGATGTAATTCGCCTGGCCCGGATTTCCTACCTGGGCGACCACTGAAGTAATGTTGACGATGCGGCCGTAGCGCTGCCGAACCATGCCGGGAAGCACCTCCTTGATACAATGGTAGGCGCCATCCAGGTTCGTTCGCAAGACTGCATCCCAATCTTCAACTTTCATCCGCAAAAGCAAATTATCCCGCACCACACCGGCATTGTTCACCAGAATATCAATCTTTTTCCAGGCTTCCAAAACTTTACTGATTCCGGCCTTGACCGATTCAGCGTTCGAAACATCGACATTTAAAACCAGCGCTCTCCGTCCCGACGCTTCGATTTCCTTTGCGACGGCTCCCAGTTTTTCGACGTTCCGGCTGGCCAGGGCGACATCCGCGCCCGCTTCTGCAAGAACCAGTGCACAAGCACGTCCGATTCCCTGCGAAGCCCCAGTAACTACCGCAATGCGTCCGTCTAAATTCATGAAAAGGGTCAAAACAAGAATAAGCCGGGCGGCTGCGTCATCGCAACCCGCCAGGTTTTGGGTTGTTACTGAGGCTGCAATGCGCCGGCCACTTCCTCCAGCGAATCCAGGTCGCCGGCCCGCCACACTCTTGCTTCGCGGTCGATCTGCCGCATCAGTCCTGAAAGCACCTTCCCGGGGCCAACCTCGATAAACAGATCCACACCTTCCTTGCGAAGAAGGCGCATGGAATCCGTCCATCGGACCGGAGACGTGACCTGCCTTTTCAGGCCATCACGAACGGCCTCGGCCGACCGAATGATAGCGGCATCGGCATTATTCACCAGCGGAACCTGCGGGTCGAGAATCGTGACCTCATCCAGGTCGCGCGCCAGGCGTTCCGCGGCAGGTTTCATCAGGCTGCAGTGGAAAGGTGCGCTGACATGCAGCAGCACGGCGTGCCTTGCGCCGCGAGCTTTTGCCAGATTGAGGGCTCTTTCGACTGCGTCCCGATGTCCGGCGATGACGATCTGGGCCGGCGAATTCAAATTAGCCGGAGAAACGACCTCGTCTCCGGCTGCCTCACGGCAAATTTCATCCACTACGCCGGCTTCGAGGCCCAGCAGCGCCGCCATGGCTCCCTGGCCTACCGGAACCGCTTCCTGCATGTATTCGCCGCGCTTGCGCACCAGGCGCAGGGCATCGGACAGTTTGAGTGCTCCCGTGGTTACCAGAGCTGAGTACTCGCCCAGGCTGTGACCGGCAACGTAATCAGGCCGAACGCACTTTTCCTCCAGCACTCGTGCCGCCGCAACCGAAACAGCGAGAATCGCAGGCTGGGTGTTGGCTGTCAGTTGTAATTCTTCTGCCGGGCCCTCAAAGCACAGCTTGGAAAGCGAAAACCCAAGCGCCGCATCGGCTTCTTCGAAAACCTCACGGGCAGAGGCGAAGTTCTCAATCAACTCGCGGCCCATACCGGGCGCCTGCGAACCTTGCCCCGGGAAAAGAAACGCTATTTTCGACAACAGCAAATCTCCTGCACTTTGTTAAGATGGCGTACAACGGAAAATCCTGTGCGCTCCACTCTTCCGGAGTGCCCATCTTCATCCTACCAGCGCAATAAAACCGAGCCCCAAGTCACTCCCGCCCCGAACGCGGACATCAGAACCAGATCACCTTTTTTGACCCGCCCGCTGCGTACGCATTCATCGAGACAAATGGGAATCGAAGCGGACGAAGTGTTGCCTACGCGACTGATATTAGAATAGACCTTTTCGGCCGGCAATCCCAGCCGTTCCCGCACGGCCTCGGTGATGCGCTGATTGGCCTGGTGGGGAATAAACAAGTCGATCTGATCGGGTTGAATGTTTGCCTGCTCCATCACGCGGCGGGAAACCTCTTCCAGGCTGCGCACCGCAACCTTAAACAACTCATTCCCGCGCATCTTGATGTAGTGGTCGCGGGCCTGAACGGTCTCGCAAGTGGCCGGCCGCGCTGTTCCGCCGGCAGGAATAAAGAGGTGGTCCACATAGGTGCCGTTGGTGTGGACTTCAGACGCCAGGATGCCCGACGAGGAGTTGACCGGGCCCAGCACGCCCGCAGCGACTCCATCCCCGAAAATCACGCAAGTGGCGCGGTCCTGGTAATCAAGATATCTCGAAAGCAGTTCGGCGCCGATGACCAGCGCGTATTTTGCCTTCCCCGTTTTGACAAACTGGTCCACCACCGTCAGCCCGAAAAGAAATCCTGAGCACGCTGCCGCCAGGTCAAAGGCGCAGCAGGTTCCCGCGCCCAGCTCACGCTGGATGATGGAAGCTGTTGCGGGCAGCGGCATATCGGGCGAGATGGTTGAACAGATGATGAGGTCAAGCTGCTCGGGCGAGATGCCGGCCATCTCCAGGGCCCTGCGCGCGGCCTGCACTGAGAGAGAGGAAGTGGTCTCGTTCGGAGCCGCCTGGCGCCTTTCTTTAATGCCGGTTCGTTCCGTGATCCATCTGTCGGAAGTATCGACCAGCTTTTCGAGGTCGAAATTGGTAACTACCTTCTCAGGCAGCGCAGAACCCGTGCCCAAGATGCCCGTTGCAACCATTATGACTCCTGAAATGTCCTTTTAGATCCCGCTAATTCTTGCTGAGCGAAGCAATTGCCAGTTCGCGCTCAATCTTCTCGTTCACGCGGCCTTCGGAAAACTCCGCCGCCACGCGAATCGCGTTCTTCACGGCGTTGGCGTTCGAGCCGCCGTGGCAGATAATACACACTCCCTTGACGCCCAGCAGCGGAGCTCCTCCGTATTCGGAGTAATCCAGCCGCTTCTTCATCCGGTCGAATGCATTTCGCGAAAGCAGGTAGCCCATTTTTGAGCAGAGCGTGCTTGCCAGGGCTTCCTTCAGCAGGCTTCCCACCGTATCCACCAGCCCTTCGCTGATTTTCAACGCCACGTTGCCGATGAATCCGTCGGCCACGATGACGTCCACCCGCCCGTTGAAAAGGTCGCGGCCCTCGACGTTGCCGACAAAATTCAGCTTCATCTCGTTCAGACGCCCCAGAACCTCGCGGGTTACTTCGTTGCCCTTATGCGGTTCCGAGCCGTTTGAAAGCAGGCCCACGCGGGGCTTGTCCACTCCAAAGATCACCCGGTAATAGATTTCCCCCATCACCGCGAATTGTTCCAGGTGCAGGGGCTTGCAATCCACGTTGGCGCCGACGTCCAGCAGTACGGTGACTTTGCCATCCACCGAAGAGGGGAAAACCTGCGCGAGCGCCGGCCGGTCCACTCCCTCCAGCGTGCCCAGCAGGATTTTCGCTGTCGTCATCACCGCGCCCGTATTTCCGGCGCTGATCAATCCATCCACTTTCCCGTCACGAACCAGCCGGGCCGCCACTCGAATGGAGGAGTCCCGCTTGCGCCGGAAGGCTTTGGCGGCTTCATCCTCCATCGTCACGACTTCGGAGGCATGCATGATCTCGATCTTGAGATTCTGGGCGCCCCGCCGGGCCAGCTCACGACTGAGCACGTCCTGCGGCCCTACCAGAATTACTTCTGCGTAGCGGGCCCGCACAGCCTGAATTGCACCCTCAATCTCAGGCAGGGGAGCCGTGTCCGATCCCATCGCATCAACGGCAATCGAGCGCATGGTCTAAAAAGCCACCAGGGAATGATCTTTGTGAGCCAGGCCAGGCAATGCCCGCATCGAGCGCAAGCTCGTCAGGCTGCTTCTTCCACCAGAATTGCTTCCCGCCCGTTATAATAACCGCACCGAGGGCATGCATGGTGGGGCATTTTCTTTTCATGACAGTTCGAGCACTCGGAAAGGGCCCGCCCTTTCAAGTGGTCATGGGCGCGCCGCCGGTTGCGCCGCGCTCTTGAATGTCGTCGTTTCGGATTTGCCATCTTATAATTTCCTTCAGAGCAAGTCGCCTTGCTGTTTTTTCATTTCCTGGAAAGTCAAACTCTCGTACGCGTGGGCCCCGAGCGCAGTCGGTTGGCCGCCCACACACCAACCCCTTCAAGCCCAACTCCACTCGTCCCCTGTCTTACTTTTTCCTCAAGAAAGCAAAGGGGGAATCTTCATGCTGCGTGGAGCAACTGCACTGTTCGATGTTGCGGTTCGCTCCGCACACAGGGCAAAGGCCCAAACAGTCAGGCCGGCATACAACCTTCATGGGAACGGACAGGATCACTTGTTCCTTCACCACGTCGGCCAGGTTCACGCCTTCACCCGAAAAGAAACCGACTTCCAATTCATCTTGCGCAACTTCGAACTCTTCTTCCCGGGCGATTTCTGCCATCGGCCGGTACGGCAAATCAAAGTCGCGTTCGACCGGGATCTCCGCCCGGTCCAGGCATCGGTCGCAGACAGCTTCTAGGCGCACGGAGATGTGCCCGCGAATTCGAATTTCCTTGCCCGCCAGCTCCGCCACCGCATCCACCGTCAGAGGTCCCACCTGGCGGAATTTAACCTCTTGATAATCCAGAGCGCCGGGGAGGTAGGTCTTCGAAACCGTTACGCGGTGAAGCTCCAGCTCCTGACGGGTAATTAACACTGCGGCCTCACTAATTCAAACCTATAATTATAACTTCCGGGTCGTCCCTGTCAAGAAACGCCACCAGCACAAGCACTTGCTTTTCACCTTCTAACCGGTCGGTAGAGAGTTGCAGACAGTTCCTGCACGCCTCGCTGGCGCCCGGGAGCCTGCGCCATTCGGCTCAAAACACCTTCCCTCTTGAAATTATCGCCGAAGTTGAATACAGTCTCAACTCTTGAGTGGAGATGATTGACAATCTTGTCGGGGCTGTCCGCGCAGAACTTCCCCAAACGACCTTCGCCCGCTGGGCGGCGGTCTTCTTTAGCCTGTCGGTTCTCACCTATCTCTTTTCCATCGCCATCACCCAGGCGTTTTTGGCTCTTGCAGGACTTCTATACGCCGTTCACGTTCTGGTGAACCATCCGCCGATCTCTTTCCCCCGCATCAAGCTGCCGCTGCTTCTTTTCTGTCTTTTTACGGTGATCTCGGTCTTCTACGCCACCAATCGCGCCACCGGCTGGTTCGCGGTCCGAAAGCTGGTCCTGTTTCTGATCATTCTGATGGCGGTGAATCTTGTTACAACCCGCAAGCACCTGCGCTGGCTTTGGCAGGGGCTGTTTGTTGAAGCGGCGATTGTCGGGGTGGTTGCGGCGGCACAGTTTGCCGAGCAATACACGATGGTTCGCGCGGACCATCCGCACCACGTTTATCTTTACATGATCGGCACGCGCATCACCGGGTTCATGGGAGACTGGATGAACTTCGGCGGCCAGCAGATGCTGGTCTTTGTCTTCCTGGCCGCTTTCCTGCTCTTTGCTTTGCGGCCCCGGCGCATCTGGTGGGCGGTGATGGCGATTGTTGTCCTCTCGATCATTCTCAATCTGACGCGTGGTGTCTGGCTGGGATGCTTTTTTGCCGTGGTCTACCTGCTGTGGCGCTGGAAGCCGAAATGTGTGCTGGCCCTTCCCGTCCTGGCGATCCTGATCTACCTTTTCGCGCCGCGGGTTGTCCACGAGCGCCTGTACCTGGCTCTCCATCCCACCAAAGATCCGGCTCTTGCCATCCGATTTGAGATGTGGCACGCCGGGCTGCGCATGATGAAGGCTCATCCCTGGGTTGGCGTCGGCCCCAACAACATTCCCGAGGTGTACGATCTCTATCTTCCCAAGGGCTACTCGCCCATCGCCGGCTATCACTCGCATCTGCATGACAACGTCATCCAGTTCGGAGCGGAGCGCGGCCTGCCATGCATGGTGGCCTGGATCTGGCTGATGCTGGCCCTCCTGTGGAACATCTGGAAAATCCGCCGCCGCGCCGGCCCCTACCTTTGGCTGGTTGACGGCGCCCTGGCGGCCTGGTTGGCTTTTGTGGTTGAAGGCATCTTCGAATTCAATTTTGGAACTTCTCCCGTTCTCATGGTCTTTCTGTTTGTCGTTTCAACTCCCTTCATCGTGGAGCGTGTTGAGCAGGCGCGCGAGACGAAAGTGCCCCGATTCAGCCGGGCCGACTGAGGG
>JAKASH010000208.1 GCA_021828225.1 Acidobacteriota bacterium
AGGCATCTGCCACAATTTCGCACACAACAGTAGTAGCCGCTGACCGGCATTAGACAGCAATTCACGCATCAGTAGTGGGATCATTCGGGGACCGGTTCCAGCAAGATGACAGGAAAGGTCTCCAGCATCCGGCTTAACAGAACGGTCGCCTGACCACCGGGAACTCGCCTCGCTGACACCGTTTCGCTGGAGAATACATTTCGCCACTTTTTTGGACACTCCGCGGGAAGAGCAATTTTCAAAGTCGGCCAAGCACCTCCTGATGAGGACGCTTTCCGCTTCTGAAGAAGCCCGGCGGCAAGCCTCGGAACAGCAACGATTGCCCACTGTTTCCTTCGCCGGCGAGCAAAAGCTACAACGTGTTCCCTGCTCTGCCCTATCCCAGTAAGAGGAACATAATCACCGGCCGCAAAAAGTTCGTGATGCGCAAGGCGGAAGTTGAGTGCCTTGCGAATCAGATAGAGCTTGATCCTCCCATCCTGCCAATTCGATACGAGGTCTTTCAGTAACTCTCCCGGCGCTTCTACTTCGCGGGATTTCAATTCTTCGATCAGGCGGACCCGCTTCTCAAAATCTACGGGTCGACGGTTGTCCGGATCAACGAGGCTGAAATCCCATAATTCCGTTCCCTGGTAAAAATCCGGGATCCCCGGTGACGTGATCTTCAGCAGGGTCTGCGCAAGAGCATTGAAGGGGCCCCAAAAAGCAACTCTTCTCCGCACCTCATGGAAATCCTCCAAGAACCGATTCTTCCCAGTGCAAGCGACGCTATTGCGTAGAAACGATTCGACGGCGCTTTCGTATCTCGCGTCAGGATTAATCCAGCTTGTATGAACTTTGGCTTCGCGGAGGGCCTTCAGCATGAAAGCGACCAGGCGTTCGATAAAGCCCGCCTCCTCCGCCGCGTCAAGTGGCCAGGCGCCCAGCATGACCTGATACAACAAGCATTCTTCATTCGCGTCAGGCACATGCTGACCATTCAGGACCGTCTTGTGCGGCTGATTCCACTTGCTCCAGCGATGCAGATGAGCAAGCCACACTTTGTCGATTTCAGAAAGCACATTAATCCGTGCCCGGACATCCTCGCTCCTCTTGGTATCGTGCGTGGAGGTCGAATTCATTGTGTGCGGCCAACCCGCCAATCTCTCCTGGTTAAAGGCGTGAAAAGCTTGGACGTCGTGAGGAGGTTTTTCCCGAAGTGAGTCTCCGCCCACCTCATTGAGTGAAACCAGAGGGTTATAAACATACGAGGCCGTGTCTTCAAGTCCTTTCGCCATAACGGGACCGGTAAACTGTTGCCATTGCATGACGAAACGGAGCCACGCCTTCCGCTGGGCAACTGCGTACGGGGGAGCATCCAACAGCAAAAGCCGCCGCAAGAAATCAAATGCGGCGTCACTGATCTCATCCTGAGAAGTCCGGCGCCGCGCCGCATTGAGGGTCCAGTCCAAGTAGGCACGGTCCCGGGAGCTGATGGTAAAATTTCGGATGTAGGTCCTGTAAACGGGCAGGCACGCGGTTACCTCAACAAACGCCCGGACAAGTTCTGGCAGAGGGAGATCTCTCGCGTGCCGGTCCTGCGCGGCCAGCTTTGCCAGGGAGTGACTGGACGCGGCCAGTTCGCCCGCAAATAGTTGGTGAATCACCTGCTTGTTCCGTGTATAACAGACTTCCGCATAAGAAAGGTCGCAGCGGGTCAACCGATGATAATCCTTTTCAAGAGCGATAAGCCCGTTCGGGTCGACGAACAGTCCATTCACGGCATTCAGAAAATCGTAGCCGGTGGTTCCCGCAACAGGCCAGTCTCTGGGCAGAGGTTCGTCGCGTCCGAGGATTTTCTCGACAACAATGTAGCGATTCAAGACATTCTGGTTTCCGTTTTCAGCCGACACCGCGGCCTGTAACCGTTCCAGATAGTGAGGCGGATCGTAAAGGCCGTCCACGTGGTCTACGCGGAGCGCGATGACTTCTTCCTTTTTGGCAAGTTCGGCGATATGGCGGTGCCTGTCATCGAACACTCGCGGGTCTTCGACCCTCAGCCCGACAAGTTCGTTGATATCAAAGAATCGCCGGTAGTTAATCTCTTCCGCCGCCATCTTCCAGTAGGCCAGTCTATACGCCTGGTCCGCCAGGAGACGATCCAGGGCAACAAAGCTTTTAGTATCGCCCTGAATACCATTGAAAAATCTCAGGGTATCGTCCATGCACTGCTTCAGACCGGGTGAGTGATGGTAGAGTTCCCACAGACGATGCTTGATCCAAGTGTGGACCTCCTTAATTCTCCCCAGGTGGTAGCGATCAGGACTCTTGTGGGCCGACAGCCGTTTGACGGCATCAAGCACGTGCGACATCTCTTCAATAACCGAGGAATCGCCGTTTTTGATTGTGCGAGCAACTTCCAGGCAGTATTCCAGAACAGGGCGGTAGGTGCGCGGATTCAGGGGGAAACGATGCTCGTAATAACGAATGTAAAATCCGTTCTCGTCGAGCCTGAGACTCAGTTCTTGGGCTTCAAGGACATTGCCGTAGAGGTCCCTCAAAACTGGGAGCAGGACCTTGTTGTCCTGAAGAAATGCCGCTTTACCGGTAGCGGGATGCCAGTCGATATCAAAGTAGCTGGAATATTCAGAGCCAGGTCCGTTCTCCAACAAGTCCATCCACCATGGGTTTTCAGAACTGGCCACCATATGATTGGGAACGATGTCCAGGAGAAGTCCCATGCCATAGCTCTTCAGCTTGCGGACCAGCTCATCGAACTCCTCTTCAGTTCCAAGCTCCGAATTGATCCGCATCGGGTCGGCGACGTCGTACCCGTGCGAACTTCCCCTCCCGGCCTTGAACCGAGGCGAAGCGTAAAGGTGAGTAATGCCCAACTCATGCAGGTACGGAACCAGATTTCTCGCATCGACAAAGCGGAAATTCAGGCTGAACTGAATTCGATATGTCGCTACAGGAACCGCCAGCAGACGCATTTTCTTTAACTCACGTCAACGTTCAATTTTTCGCCCAAAGCAAGGAAAGACTTGACCCATGCCTGCGCAGCCTCGTCGTTCTGCGACGCACGATCGCGAAACTCCGCGTACCGTTGCTGCAGGATTTCATAGAAAATATTCTGAGGCTGCCACAACCTCACTTTGAACGGAAGCATTGCAGAAATATCGACAGCAGCCTCAAAGGCCTGAAGTCGCTGGAGATCGTCGGGGTTGTCAAAAAACACCGTGGCGATACCCTCGATATTCCGGCGAAGCGCAAATTCCAGGGTCTGTTCGTCGAAAGCAACTCCAGCCCTTTTAATCTCCTCCAGGAGAGCCCGGATGTTGTCAACCTCCATGTTTTCGACTTCCAGAAGCCGCCGAAGTTCGGAGTTTAGAGTAAACTCTGCCGCGATTTGAAAACGCTTTGGCTGAGGCATCCCGAGCGTTGTAACAAAGCGCATCAGGGGAGCGCCACGCTCGTAAATCCTCCGGTATGCGGCTTCGGCCTCTGCCAACGCGGATTGGAGAATGAGCCTGAGGATATAGTGTTGCTGATCACGAAATAACAGATTCAGAGCGTACGTTGTTGAGCCAAAGTGCTTGTCAACGATTCGAAGCCGTTCCGCCAGGTCGCCACGATCAAAGCTTTCAGTGATCTCCTTCACCATTGTCTGGTACTTCTCTTCGCCGAGAAAATCACGCACTCCGCCGCTCAGGTTGTGGTCACCGAGGTGGAGTACACTGAAGCTTAGTGGCGATGATTCCCAAGTAATCTCCGAGGTGATGTCCGCCCTGCCCATCGCCAGCCGCGTTTTGCCTTCATTCAGTACTTTGTAATCATGGCGATCGACGGTATAACAATAAATCTTCGTTTCGTGATTGTAGGGTTCGAATAAAGAACTCACCGCGTAATGAGCGCCAACCTTGTGCAAATCAATGGCCGCGGGCCTGACGAATTTTTCAAAGACCACAGCTCCGTCATTGTTCTCGGGGATGTTGCTTTTTGCCCTCTCGAGCAACGCAACAAAGCGGGATTCGTGAGGGCGATCAAAGATCTCTTCTGCCAGTTGGATTGCACGACCCGCGTATTGGATCACCTGCACGGTTTCAATGCCCGAAAGCTCATCAAAAAACCATCCGCAGCTCGTGTACATGAGCATCAAGTGCCGTTGCAATTCCATGAGCTTCAGTGCCTGGGTGCTTTCCTTCTGGCTAAGCTCATGAGTTGCGTGCTCGTTCAAGAAGCGTCGAATGTTGTCCCTTGAACGATCCAAAATCACATCGATATAATGATTTCGGGCTGCCCAGGGATCCTTGAAATACTCTTTCCCTTTCCGGGCGAAGGATGAGTTGATGGTGTCACGCAGCCAGTCCAGCGCGTCTCTTAAAGGCGCCCGCCATTCCTGATGCCACTCCGGGTGCATTCCGCTGCTACAGCCACAATCATTGCGCCAGCGCTCTACACCGTGGACGCAACTCCAGGAGCTTTTCTCGTAAATTCGAGCTTCATGCTTAGGCGGATGTTTTTCCAGGAACTCCCCATAGTTCGTTAACTTGACCGAGTTGTTCGCCTCGATGTAATTCAGGGCATACGCCAGAGCCATGTCGCCGTAAGGATGGTGATGCCCGTACGTTTCACCGTCCGTCGCAATATGAACCAGTTGAGGCCAGTCACGGTCGTCCGAAAATGCCCCGAGGAGCCGGTCAGCAAATCGCTCGCCGCTTCCGAGCAACCCCTCAAAAGCCACGCCGCGGGAGATCGGCCCGTCGTAGAAAAAGACGTTGATCCATCGCCCGTAGCGAAGGCGCACCCGATAAGCAATCGAGGGATCAACGCGGCCACCGGTTGTTTCGCCCCAGTTGCGCGCGCCCATTGCACGCACGCGCCAGGCCTGGTAAGGCGAAAGGACCGTATACCTGATCCCGTGCTGAGCCAGAATATCCAGAGTTTCCAGGTCCACTGCAGTTTCGGGTAGCCACATGCCTTCAGGATGCCGTCCAAAGCGGTGCTCGAAATCACGGATGCCCCAGAGAACCTGCGTCTCCTTATCCCGGTTATTGGCCAGCGGCATAATCACATGGTTGTACGCCTGGGCCATGGCTGAACCGTGCCCCGAAAAACATTTCTGACTCTCCTGGTCAGCGGCCAGGACGGCACGATAGACGTCTGGTGCCTTTGCTTCAAGCCACGTCAGCAGCGTTGGACCGACGTTGAAGCTTATCCTCGAATAGTTGTTGACGATTTTCTGGATTCGGCCCCCGCCGTCCAGTATTCGAGAGGCCGCATTCGGCCCATAACACTCCGCCGAAATGCGCTCGTTCCAGTCGTGATAGGGATAAGCAGAATCCTGAACTTCGATTGCCTCAAGCCACGGATTCTCGCGCGGCGGCTGGTAAAAATGTCCGTGGATACAGATGTACCGGTCTGCCATAAACCTCGTTCCGTTAGTTAGAGTGAAAAAGGACTAAAGAGCTTGGGGCAATTGAGAGAGAGAGATTCCCGTCTGCTTCCAGCACGTCAGGACAATTGCTCCCCCTGCCATGCCATAGCTGGTCCGCGGATTCCATCATTTTCCTGAAGCGCGCCTTCGGGAAAGGGAGCGCTGCAGTCGCGGATTCGTCTCCGAAGTTGAAAATGATAACAGCTTGATGATCACTTCGCCACCTTCTGACCCAAAGGATCTTTTCCCTTTCGAACGCGATGGTCTCCATTTCTTCTTTGTGATTCCGCGCTAGTGCGGGTAGTGCTTTTCGCAAGCGAATCAACTCGCGCACAAAGTTATAGAGCACCAGGTGATTTCCATCGCCCCGCAAATCATGATTCAGCTTACAACTCGCAAAAGTCTTTGCGTCTTGCGGATCAGGAGTCTGTCCCTCCCAGTCGAATGCAGCAAACTCTTCCTGGCGCCCCTTCCGCACGGCCTGGATCAGCGCCGGATCGGAATGGCTGACAAAGTATTTGAAAGCGGCGTTTTCGCCATACTCCTCCCCCATGAATATCAGAGGGACAAAGGGTGAAAGCAGCACGGCTCCGGCGGCCAATTTTAAAGCCTCAAAGG